>JANOWZ010000659.1:0-2230 GCA_031418155.1 Deinococcales bacterium | reverse complement strand
GAACCGCGCACCGGGCTCGAGAAGGGCTTGGTCCGCACGATTGAGGCGCTCAGATGACCCCAATTCCACAGGTGCAATTCTGGTTGATCGACACCGGCTATTGCACCGCCAGCGAGCACCACATCATGCGTGGCGGCGAGCACCGAACGATCAAAGCTCACGCCCTGGCAGTCTTGCTCGAGCATCCGACGGCGGGCAGAATCTTGTTTGACACGGGGTATGCGTCTCGGGTAAAACTGGCCTTCAAGCATTTCCCATTTCAACTCTACGGTGCGATAACGCCGGTCACAACCCGTTCGGACTGGTCGGTGGTCTCGCAACTCGGCAGGTTGGGCATCGCGGCGGATCAGGTCTCGAGGGTGATCGTTTCACATTTTCATGCCGATCACATTGGTGGCCTGCGCGATTTCAAACACGCCCGCTTGATCGCCTCGCGTCAAGCCTTCGAGGATGTCCATCGCGCCCGAGGGTTCGCCGCGTTGCGTCGCGCCTTCGTGCCCGCATTGATGCCAAACTCGAGCGAGCAGTTTACATTGATCGATTCGTTTACATCCGAAGCACTCGAGCCGTTCGCTGCGACGCACGACCTGCTCGGTGATGGTTCGTTGCGGCTGGTGCGATTGCCGGGTCACGCCCGAGGTCAGGTTGGGTTGTTCGCACAGACGGTCGTTGGTCCAGTGTTGTTTGCCGCCGACGGCGCGTGGACTTCCGAGGCGATCCGCGAAAACCGTCCACCCGTGCCGTTGGCGTTGCGGTTGGTCGGTGATCCTCAAGGCACACTGAAGACCTTGCACAGCCTACACGGGTTCGCGCAGACACACCCGAACGTTTGGATTATTCCCACGCACTGCCCGGAGATCGCATCGTTGATTGCGCCCGGTCAACCTCGGGCAATCACGGGACGGCCCTAAAGATGTGGAGCACGCTCGAGACGGTCCGGCAATTCGTGCTGGCGAAACGGCGTTTGGCGAGGCTCGAGGGTGAATCGCTCAAAGCCTTTCAGGACGCTCGAGCGCGAACGTTGGCACGTTGGGTTCAGGCCAACTCGAGGTTTTACCGTGAGCACTGGACCGGGCATGACCTCGAACGGTGGCACGAATTGCCAACCGTCGATAAGTCATTGATGATGGCGAACTTCACGGAGTTTAACACGCGAGGCATCACGCGAGAGTCGGCATTCAAGGTGGCATTGCGGGCGGAACGAGATCGAGATTTTTCTCCAACACTCAACGGTTGCACAGTGGGTCTCTCGAGCGGCACCAGCGGTCATCGCGGCTTGTTCCTGGTCAGTCCGCTCGAGCAGGCTTCGTGGGCCGGTGTGATCCTCGCCAGGGCCATGCCGAGGTTGCGAATCTCGGGTGAGCGGATCGCGTTTTTCTTGCGCTCCAACTCGAACCTTTACCAACAGGTGGGTCGCGGGCGCTGGTTGCAATTTTGTTACTTCGACCTGATGAACCTGCTCTGGGATTCTGTGCGGGCATTGAACACCCTTCAACCCACCATTCTGGTCGCACCGCCATCCATGCTCGAGATGCTGGCGAGGGAACGACTCGCGGGCCGATTGCAGATCAAGCCCGAAACCTTGATTTCGATCGCCGAAGTCCTCGAGCCGCAAGACCGTGATCGTCTCGAGGGTGTCTTTCGGGCTCCGGTGCGACAAATTTACCAGGCGACCGAGGGATTGTTGGCGGTGTCTTGCGAGCACAACTCATTGCATCTTCAAGAGGACATCGTGGCGGTGCAACTCGAGCCGGTTTTAGGTTCAGAATCCCGATTCACCCCCATCATCACCGACCTGTGGCGACGCACCCAACCGATCATCCGGTATCGGCTCAACGACATCCTGACGCTCGAGAACACACCCTGCATGTGCGGTTCGAGTTGGCGCGTGCTTCGCCAGATCGAGGGCCGCTGTGATGACGTGCTCGAGTTTGAATTGCGTGTCGGTGGCCTGCGTCCATTCTTCCCGGACACGATCCGTCGCGCCATTCTGCTCGCCAGTTCGGACATCCTCGAGTACGAGGTGATCCAGGAACAGCCCGGACTGTTGCGCGTGCATCTCGAGGTTAAACCAGGTTCGGAAACCAACGTGCAAGCCTCAGTGACAACCAACCTGACTCAAACACTTGAGCAATACAGTTGCCGTCCAGCCAAACTCGAGGTTGTGTTCGGACTGCCTGATCGGGCAGCCAACATCAAACGCCGTCGGATTCGTCGGGCGTAAACCGAC
>JANOWZ010000658.1:0-12326 GCA_031418155.1 Deinococcales bacterium | reverse complement strand
TTGACCAGTCAGCACTGGCAACACAGCCTTCAACGCCTGGGGCAAAACGACCAACATCAGTGTTTGCGTACCGGTCAAACCGATGGCTCGAGCCGCTTCGACTTGACCTTTGGGCAGGCTTTGCAATCCACCACGAACGTTTTCGGCCAAATACGCGGCGGAGAAAATCGTAATGCCAACCATGGCCCGCAAGACGGGATCAATATTGGAACCGCCCAACAGGAGCGGCACGAACAGTTGCGCGATGAACAGCACCACCACGAGTGGCGTACCGCGCACGGCTTCTATGAATGCAGTACAAATGCCGCTGATGATTGGGTAATCGCTGGTGCGTCCAATCGCCAGCAGCACGCCAATCGGGAAAGACGCAACGATGCCAACAACAGAAAGCAAAAGCGTCAGGAGCAAGCCACCAATCGCTTTGGTTGGCACGCCACCAGTGCCAAAATCGAGGCTCAGCGTCAACAACGCAAGCGCGAAGAGGATCACCCAGACGATGGTCATGGCTCGGCTCGAGATAGAACCAGCAACTCGAGCGGCGAAGAAGCCAACGAACAGCGCGATCACGCTGATCGGGACCAGCAGACCGCTTTGGAAACCGATGTTCGTGGCGGCAAAGTAAATGGCGGTCAAGCTGGCAACCACGAACGGCCAGACCGGAACACCATTGGATTTGAACAATTGCAGGCTTCTCGAGATCGTTCCCCATTGCACGCCAGCCGTCAGCGAGACCAGACCGAGCAAAGTCCAGACGCGCCACATTTGTTCGGCTGGAAATGGGCCGACCATCAGGATACGGAAGTTGGCGGGAATAACCGCCCATTGCGCTTGGGTGAAAGCCCAAATTGTAAAGCTCGAAATCACCCAAATGATCAAGCCAGCCGTGACAATGGTCAAGATCGTGTTGCCAAGGCTCGAGAAGAGGTTTTCTTGCGCCCATCGCTGCCAGGATGGTGGTGTGGTTTTGGTTTTTCCAACGGAGGCGAGCGCCATCTAAGACCTCCCCAGATTGACTCGAGAAATGGCGTTCATCGCGTCACCAGTTTCGTGCTGATGTTGTACCAATTGACCAGCGCGGCAATCGTCAGTGATAGCAGCAAATACATGGCACCGGCGATCACAAAAACTTGAACATTTTGGCCCGAGATGTTGCCTGTGGAATACAACACGCTCAGCAAATCGCTCAGGCCAATGTATGCAAGTAAACTTGAGTTTTTCATCAGATTCAAATACTGATTCCCGAGTGGTGGAATCATCACGCGCAAGGCTTGCGGCAGGACGACCAGTTCGAGGGTTTGGGTATAGGTCAAACCAACTGCTCTGGCAGCTTCCCATTGTCCTTTAGCAACCGCTGCGATACCCGCTCGCACGATTTCAGCTATGAATGCGCTGGTGTACACGACTAGAGCAGTAATTGCGGACATGAATTCTGGAGTAATGAGCAGTCCGCCAACAGGATTGAAATTCGTTCGTCTTGGCATACTTGGCTCAAGTGGCGATCCAAGTACAACGTATGCGACTATCACGACAACGAGCCAAGCCAAACTTCCAAACCAGCCAGCTTGATTTACAACTCCAGACTTAGCACGTGCTTTGGCAAATAAAACATACACTACAAGGCCAATTGCACATGCAATCAACCATATTGGAAAGAAATTAGCTGCCCCTTCGCGCTGAACCATCCAAGGGATCGAAATACCTTTGAACCAAACTATTGGCCCGAAAACAAATGGAGTCTTGAACGCAGGCAATAAAACGATAAAGTGCCAGACGATCAGTTGTACAAGCAGTGGGATGTTACGGATGATCTCGACGTACACCAATGCAACCCTCGAGACAAGCCAGTTGCTCGAGAGTCTGGCAATGCCAACGACCAACCCAAGCAGCGTGGCGAGCACGACTCCCGTGATGCTGACACGTAAGGTGTTGTACAAACCAACCATGATCACTTTGATGTAATTGTCTTCGCCGCCGCTCGAGTACGGCACACCGAACGCGGTGCCTTCTGAGACTTGGAAACTCGTGGCTTGCGTCAGGAAACCGAACGAGAAGCTCAGGCCGTTTTTCTTCAGACCGGTTTGAATGTTGTTGCCGATGATCACAACGAACAAAATCACCAGCAGCAAAAACACGACTTGCGCGGCGACCGCCAAGCGTTTGACATCCCGATACCAGGGCACGTGGGCGTTGGGGTTCTCGAGAATCATGGGCCTCCTGTCTGATCTGGTTTACGCAAAAGCGCCGATGGCATTGATGGCCGTCGGCGCTCGGGTTTCTGCAAGGTTTGTTTAGCGGAAGGGCGGGCTGTACAACAATCCGCCGACTTCGTAATTCGCGTTCAGGCGGCGCGGAATGTTCAGTTTGGTCTTCGGGCCGAGGTTGCGGTTGTAAATCTCGCCGTAATTGCCAACGGCTTTGATCACGTCGGCGGCGAAGTCTGGGTTCAGACCCAAGCCCTTGCCGGAGTTGCCCTCGAGCCCAACGAAGCGTTTGATCAATGGGTCGGCACTGGATTTGAGGCTGTCGATGTTGCGGCCGGTGATTTCGTATTCCTCGGCGAAGATCGTGGCGTAAACGGTCCACGAAACGATATCGAGCCATTTGCTGTCGTTTTGGGCCACGAACGGTGCGAGTGGTTCTTTGCTGATGACCTCACCGAGGATGCGGTATTCCTCGGGTTTGGCGGCGGTGGCGCGACGGCTGGCCAGACCGCTCGAGTCGGTGGTGACGGCATCGCAACGGCCTTGGTCGAAGGCGGCCATGACCTTATCGAAATCGGCGTAGGTCACGACCTTGAAAGCCTTCTTCTTCAAGCGTCCGTAATCGTTCATGTTCTGTTCGGTGGTGGTGCCTTGATTGGTGCAGATCGTCGCGCCATCCAAGTCGATGATGCGTTTGGCGGGGCTGTCAGATTTGACCATCACGCCTTGACCGTCATAGAAGTTGATCGGGCCAAAATCCACGCCGACTTCACCGTCGCGGCTCGAGGTCATGGTGGTGTTGCGGAAGACCACATCGACCTCACCGGATTGAATCGCGGTGAAACGTGCTGCCGCGGTCAATGGCACATAATCGACTTTGCTCGAGTCGCCAAAGACGGCGGCGGCGACACCTTTGCAGAAGTCCACGTCGAAACCGCTGTACTTGCCGTTGGAATCCAGGAAGCCAAATCCGGGCAGTTTGTCGTTGACGCCGCAGATCAGCTTGCCACGTTTTTTAACGGTATCCAATCTCGAGGTGGTCGCGTTTTGGGCAGTGGTGATGCTGACCGCCCCAGCGACGAGCGCCCCGAGGGTCAATCCGATCAACAGGTTATTTTTCATAATGGCCTCCGTACTTTTTGCCGAGCCTGATCCGATTCATGTCTCCATCTGTTGTGAACCCGCAAACTCTACCGGGTTTGTTGAACCATGTTCAAGAGCTTCGCTTTGTTGCGCCCAACTCGTGAATGCCGGTGGAATCGAAACCTTATCGGTCCCGACTCCCAGACTGGGCGCGTGATAGATTCGGCGGAAGTGACTCCCGCACCGTTCGCCCTCGAGGTTCGTGACCTTCAGCAAAGTTATCCAACCCCGACCGGTAGGCTCGAGGTCTTGCGCGGTTTGAGTTTTTCGCTTCAGCCGGGTTTGGTGCTGGCCATGGTTGGTCCGAGCGGTTCGGGCAAAAGTACGTTGCTGCACCTAATCGGTGGCCTCGAGACACCGAGTTCCGGTGAGGTCATCTGGAACGGCTCGAGCCTGAACGGTTTGAGCCAAGATGAGCTGGCAGCACGACGGGCAAACGAGGTTGGGTTGGTTTTTCAACACCATTACTTGCTTGAGGATTTGACGGCATTGGAGAACGTTGCCGTGCCCGGATTGATCGCCGGTCGTCCAGATCAGGAGCGAGCGAGAGCCTTGCTGTCACGGGTTGGGCTTTCCGAACGCGCCGCCGCTTTTCCGGCCACACTTTCTGGCGGCGAGCGTCAACGTTGTGCCCTGGCCCGAGCCTTGCTGATCCGACCCAAATTGGTGCTGGCCGATGAACCAACTGGCAGTTTGGACCGTGCCAACGCCGAACGAATGTTCGAGTTGCTGCTGAACCTGGCGCACGAAGAGGACGCGGCAGTTGTGGTGGTCACGCACGATCAGGCGTTGTCAGAACGGGCAGACCGGATGTTGCATTTGCTCGACGGTCGAATTCTCGAGACTTGACCGGTTCGGTCAAAACCTTGTCTGGTTCGACCTCACGGGTCGCACGGTTCGCTCGAGTCTTATCCTTGTACAAAATCTGATCGGCCTGATGGCTGACCTCATCAAAATCGCTCGAGGCTGCCACGACCCAGCCGACACTGACGTTCGGGAAACCCATACGAACCCGTTCGATCAGGCGTTTCGCATCTCGAGGCGCGAGACCAGCGGCAACACGGTGCAGGCCAACGAACTCGTCACCATCCGTGCGGTACAGGCCATCATCGCCACGGGTTCCAAGCCGCAGGGCGCGACCGAAATCCCGGATATAGCGGTCGCCCGCCGCGTGACCGTGCTGGTCGTTGATGCGTTTGAGACCATCCAAATCCCAAACCGTGTACAAAAGTGCATCGCGTTCAGAAAAAGCGGCAAAATCAAGCTCGAGTTTGCGACGATTGCCCAATCCAGTCAATGGATCGACCAGGGCAACCTGTTGCAATTGGCCATACGCCTCGTCCAGATGCTCGATCAGCCAATGAATGAACGCGCCAAACGCGCCAATGCTGACCATCATCAATGTGCCGGTCAAGATTTGCACGGGTTGCGAGAGCTCACCCACGAACAACAGCGTCAAAGCGGTGGCCACCACCACACCAATCGCGCCCCACAGTGTGCTCAGGCCAATCACCGCCAAGCTGAGAATGGCGAACAGGCCGAGCATGTCGGTGTGGAGCGTCCGAACGATTTCCGGGGATTTCAAAAACCAGGCGATCAGCGGGAATCCCAGCAGGTATTATGCAGAGATGGTCAGTTTCGTATGGCGTTTGAAGCCAATGGCAAGGCAGACCAGCCCCAAAGCCAATTGCAGACTGATGCGCAAAAACGCCTGCGTGCGCGGTCCGAGGATCATCAGCACCTCGAGAAATCCGAAGAAAACGGGCAGGATCAGCAATGTCCAATGTGCCCAATGGAACCGGG
Organism: Deinococcales bacterium; assembly: GCA_031418155.1. Lineage (GTDB taxonomy): Bacteria > Deinococcota > Deinococci > Deinococcales > JAAFIG01 > JANOWZ01. The sequence continues at coordinate 7,179 of JANOWZ010000658.1, read as the reverse complement.
TTTTCAGGGCGGCGTGATCCATGTTTCCCAGTCTAGGCAGTCTGGTTGATGTTGGCAGTGCAAAATGCGTACCAGATGCAGGCAACGCACTGGAGGGTTCTTCATGATTGCCTTGGGCGACCGCAAGTGCCACCTCGAGCCTGAATCACCGGTTGAGCAGGCACGGTATGTTGGGGGTCATGTCGGAAGTCTCCCCTGTCCAGATCCCTGAACTCGAGGTTGTTCCCCTGCGTCACCCACTCGAGGCGACCCTCACGCCGCCCGGATCGAAGTCGTACACGAACCGCGCCCTCGTTCTGGCAGCGTTGGCGGAAGGCTCGAGTTTACTGACCGGTGCGTTGTTTTCGGACGATCCACGTTACATGACCGGCGCACTCCGGGATTTGGGATTTGAAATTGATGCGGACGAGACGGCCAAAACCGTGCGCGTCACGGGTGGTGCGGGTCGCGTCCCTCGAGCCAAAGCGAAGGTCTTCATTGGCAATGCGGGCACGGCGGCGCGGTTCTTGCCGCCCTTGATGGCGCTCGGGCCACTCGAGGGTGAGGGCGTTTACGAGGTCGATGGCACGCCCGCCATGCGCAAGCGTCCGGCTGGGCCGCTGCTGATGGCCTTGAATGCCCTTGGAGCACACGCCAGCAGCCTCGAGCACACGGATTGCCCACCATTGCGCATCGCCTCAAGAGGGTTGAACGGTGGCTCGTTGCGCTTGCGTGGCGACCTCTCCAGCCAGTATTTCACCGGATTGCTGATGAGCGCCCCGTACATGCGTGATGGGCTGACACTCGAGGTTGAAGGCGATCTGGTCTCCAAACCGTACCTGGAAATCACGGCACAGACGATGGCCGAATTTGGTGTTCAGCTCGAGATTGATCGTTTCGAGCGTTTTCGTGTTGAACCCGGCAAGTACACCGCCACGACCTACGCCGTCGAACCCGACGCGAGCGCCGCGAGTTACTTTTTTGCCGCAGCCGCCGTTACGGGCGGGCGCGTGAGGGTTCCCGGCCTCGGCACGAACTCATTGCAGGGCGATCTGGGATTCGTGCGCGTGCTCGAGCAGATGGGTTGCACCGTCAACATGACCGCAACCCAGACCGAACTGATCGGCACGAACGAATTGCGCGGCGTTGAAGTCAACATGGCGGATATCTCCGATACGGCGCAAACCCTCGCCGCCGTCGCACCGTTCGCCTCGAGCCCAACGCGCATCACCGGCATTGGCTTCATTCGCCGCAAGGAAACCGACCGGGTTGGCGCGATGGTCCGCGAATTGAACCGCCTCGGGATTCACGCACTTGAGGAAGAGGACGGATTGCTGATTCATCCCGGCCAACCCAAACCCGCTCGAGTTGAAACCTATGACGATCACCGCATGGCGATGAGTTTCGCTGTGATTGGCTTACGGGCACCGGGCGTGACGATTCTCGATCCCGGCTGCACATCCAAAACATTTCCGGAGTATTTCCAGGTGCTCGAGGGATTGCGGGCCGCGCAGGGTTGAGCATCTGGGGAGATTGATCCTCGCTTCGGTTGGGCGAGGCGAGCCTCATCCTCGCCAGAACATCAACTGGAACCTGAACAATCACCTCGAGAAGTTAGAGTCGAATCAGCACCATGCCCGAACGTGCCGGAACATGACCAAGAACGCGCACAGCGTCTCGCACCTCGAGTGTTTCTTGTGTGGCCCAATCGATGTATGTACCGTCTTCGATGCCTTCAAGGGTGATTCGGTGTTCTTTGGTATCGGCATTCAAAGCGATGATCGCGCTGCCCGTCTCGAGGTGACGTTCAAAGGCGAAGGTCATGCCTCGAGCGAACAGGGTGCGGTACGTGCCGTGTTGGAGTGCGGGCGTGTTGCGGCGCAGTCGCACGGCGGATTGCATGAACCCGAGCAGATCGTGGTTCCATTCGTTTTCATTCCAAGGCATTCCGCGTCTGCAGTCCGGGTCGTGGCGGCCCTCGAGTCCGATTTCATCGCCGTAGTAAATGCAGGGCGTTCCGGGCAACGTCATTTGCAGCAGCGTGCCGAGCATGATGGTGCTCGGGTCGCCGTTGGCAACGTTGTTCAGTCGTGGCGTATCGTGCGATCCAAGCAGGTTGAGTTGCGCGAGCGTCGCTTCCCACGGGTAGAGCTTAAGGAGCCGCTCGAGCCTTGAGGCGAGCGTCGGGGCATCGACCGGTTCGATGTATTTGTAGCCGCTCGGTTCGACGAGGGCCTGATCGAGTTTGTGTCCGACCGTGAATCCGTGTGCGAGGCGGGTGAACGGGTAGTTCATCACGGCATCAAATTGATCGCCGCGCAACCAGCGTCCCGCCTCTTCCCAAAGTTCACCGACGATGTACGCCTCGGGATTTAAGGCTTTGACGCGGCGGCGAAATTCTTGCCAGAACGCATCGTCATCAATTTCGTTCGGCACGTCCAAACGCCAACCGTCAATGCCCGCTTTGATCCAGCGTTCGGCGACATCCCAGAGGTATTCGCGCACGGCTGGGTTGTTGGTGTTGAATTTCGGCAAGGCCTTGATGCCCCACCAGGCGTGGTAGTTCGCGGGGCCAGTGCCGTAAGCATCCAAGGGCCAGTCCTGAATGTGGAACCAGTCGGCGTAGGCGCTCGCCGATCCATTTTCGAGCACGTCATGGAATTGAAAAAACCCGCGCGAGGCGTGGTTGAAGACGCCATCAAGCACAACTTTGATGCCTCGAGCGTGCGCCGCCTCGATCAGTTCGTGCAGTGCGTCGTTGCCGCCGAGCATCGGATCGACCAAGTGGTAATCGTGGGTATGAAAGCGGTGGTTGCTGCCGGATTGAAAGATTGGATTGAAGTAGATGGCGTTCACGCCTAGCTTCTCGAGATGATCGAGGTGTTCGACCACGCCGAGAAGATCGCCGCCCTTGTACCCTTCGAGGCTGGGTGTGGCATCCCAAGGCTCGAGGCCGTTGGGTTTGCGCACGCGGGCGCTTTGGGCGAAGCGATCTGGGAAAATTTGGTAAAAGACGGCTTCTTTGACCCAATCTGGGGTGTGAAAGTTGCGTTGGGCTGATGTGTCCGGGCCGATGCGTTCGCCCCAAACATCTGCTGGGAGTCTGTCTGTCAACATGTCAGGCATGCTAACAAAGTGAGCTTTAAAGAAACCTTGCCAAAACTCGGCATTCCGGCTCATCTTTCTTGTTTTTTGGGTTTACACTCGAGTCCTTTTAGACCTGATTTTTCGTGCAGTCAAAGCACTCATCTCTCACCAAGGCGAGTTTTGATTCCGAATCGAGCGGTTTAACCAATGACGACTCGAGTCTGTCAGCACCTGGCTCGAGTTGGCCCTGCAATAGCTGCTGCACATGTCCGAAGCGCTTCCCTGCGCATCAAACGCATGTCATACTCTGCCCAACGTGATGCGCAAGCGGGTGCTGGTGGTGGCCGACATGGTTCACCCGTTCATCTACCGAGACGCCTTTCCCAGCGGACTCGAGCCTTTGGATTTGGTGCTCTGCGCTGGGGATTTGGCTGGATCGTACATCGAATTTATTGCCACCCGCGTGACCTGCCCGGTGGTTTGGGTTCATGGCAACCACGGCGAGGAGAAAGTCAAAGATTACCTGGGGAATTACACACCTCCTGGGGGCGCGATTGCAGCGCACGGCAGGCTCGTGCGTGTTGCGGGCCTCTCAATTGTCGGTTGGGGCGGCGCTCCCAAATACCGCGAGAACGGCGAGGGCATGTACACCGGACTCGAGGCTCGGATTGGGCTGACACGATTGGGGCCACAACTGTGGTGGAATGAACGCCGCACCGGTCACGCGGTGGACATCATGCTCACCCATGCAGCACCGCCAGGACCTCATGCGGGCAAGGATTTCGCGCATCGGCCCTGCAAGGAGATTGGGGATTTCATGCGGCGTTACAAACCTACATTGCTGGTTCACGGGCACATGCACGCCTATGACGGCAAGCAACTCGAGTACACCGATGAATGCGGAACCCGCGTAGTCAACGCCTTTGGCTACAACGTGCTCGAGGTTGAAGTTTCCGCCGATGAACGTGCCGCGTGAGGATGCGAGACTGGAACTTCTGGACTACACTGTAAACGCTTACGATCTCGGGTAAACTCGAGGCATGATCAGTCAATCCCTAAGCTCCAGTCAACGGAGCACCCTCGAGAAACTGGCGACGGAAGTACCCGCAGCACTGCCAGAACTGAATACTTTTCTCGCCAGACTCGAACGCTTTCTGCCTGAACTGAGCGAGGGCCTCGAGAGCGTTTTTGCAAATCCAGACGGTGTGCTCGAGACCTTATTGCCAATCTTGATCAAGCACCATCGGGAACGTCCAGAGTTCTTGCGTGAATTGGATTTGAAATGCACCCTCGCCCCGGATTGGTTTGAACGTTCCGACCAGATCGCATATGTGGCCTACACCGAACGTTTCGCGGGAAACCTCAAAGGTGTGCTCAAGAAACTGCCCTACCTGCAAGACTTGGGAGTGACATACCTGCATTTGATGCCATTCTTGCAACCGCGTCCCGCGCCGCACGATGGCGGTTACGCCGTGGCCGATTACCGCAAGGTGCGCTCAGACCTCGGTACGATGGCCGACCTCGAGAAACTGACTTACGAGTTGCACACGCACGGCATGAGTTTGTGCTGCGATCTGGTTTTGAACCACGTTGCGCTCGAACATGAATGGGCAGCCAAAGCCCGAGCCGGAGATGAGAAGTACCAGAATTACTTTTTGATGTTTGCAGATCGCACCATTCCCGACCAGTACGAACGCAGCCTGCCCGAAGTTTTCCCAGATTTCGCCCCCGGCAATTTCACCTGGGACGACTCGAGCCAACGCTGGGTTTGGACCACCTTCAACGCTTGGCAGTGGGATTTGAATTGGGCGAACCCGGATGTTTTCCTCGAGTTCGTGGATTTGATCCTCTGGCTGGCCAACAAAGGCATCGATATTTTCAGGTTGGATGCGATTGCCTTCATCTGGAAACGCATGGGCACGAATTGCCAGAACCTGCCCGAGGTTCATGCCCTGACCCAAGCGTTGCGGGCCTGTGCCCGAATCGTTGCGCCCAGCGTGATCTTCAAGGCGGAAGCCATTGTCTCGCCGAATGACCTGATCGCCTACCTCGGCCAGGGCAAGCATTTCGGCAAGGTTTCAGACACGGCGTACCACAACAGCCTGATGGTACAAATCTGGTCTAGCCTCGCCTCTCGAGACACGCGCCTGATGACGCACGCCTTGCGCAGTTTCCCCGAGAAACCCGCCAACACCGCCTGGAACACCTACCTGCGCTGCCACGACGACATCGGTTGGGCAATCGATGATAATGACGCTCGAGCCGTCGGCGTGACCGGCGATGGACACCGCAAATTCCTGTCCGATTTTTATGCCGGATTTTTTCAGAACAGTTTCGCCCGAGGAATGGTCTTTCAGGAGAACAAAAAGACAGGTGATCGCCGGATTTCCGGAAGTGGCGCGAGCCTCGCCGGACTCGAGATTGCCCTCGAACGCAACGATAAGCACCTTGAGCATCTGGCGCTCGAGCGTTTACTGATGGCGCACGCGCTGGTGCTTGGGTATGGCGGAATTCCATTAATTTACATGGGCGACGAACTGGCGATGCTCAACGACCCAAGTTACCTGCAAAATCCAGAAATGGCCGCCGACAACCGTTGGATTCACCGGCCCAAAATGGATTGGGCTCGAGCAGCAAATGCTCAAAGCGATCCGAACAGCGTTGAAGGTCGCATGTACCACGGCCTGAAAAAACTGATCGAGGCTCGGGTTCGCACGCCACACCTCCACGCAAGCCTCGAGACGAGCGTGTTGGAATCACGTCACTCAAGCGTATTCGTGATTGAACGGCCCCATCCGACCAGCAGCATGATTGGGCTCTACAACTTCTCCGAACAGACACTCGCCTATCCCGCACAACAACTGCTCGAGCGTGGCATCACTCATCCGGTAGATCAAATTTCTGGTCTCGAGGTTGGTGTCTTTGGTGGCGTGATCTGGCTCGAGCCTTTCGCGAGGCTGTGGTTGTTGAACCGGTAAACTTACCGCATGAAGACCTTTGGTGTGATCGGGGCTGGACAGATGGGCGCAGGCATCGCGCAAGTTGCAGCGATGGCCGGATACGACGTGATCTTGCGCGATGTCGAGGATCGATTTCTCGAGCGTGGCATGGCGAGCATCGTCAAGTCCCTGGACAAGCTGGTGGAGAAAGACAAGCTCTCACAGGCTGATCGTGACGCGGCCTACCCGCGAATCAAGACTTCTACGGCGCTCGAGGAAATGACCGATTGCGATTTGATCGTCGAGGCAATCATCGAGCACGAACCGATCAAACTCGAGTTGTTCAAGCGGCTTGGTCAGATCGTCAAACCGTCCGGCGTGCTGGCGAGCAACACCTCGAGCATTCCGATCACAAAATTGGCTGCCGTGAGTGGACGGCCCGAGCAATTCATTGGGATGCACTTCATGAATCCCGTGCCACTGATGCCACTCGTCGAGGTGATTCGTGGGCACCTGACCAGCCAGGAAACCACAAACCTTGTGCTCGAGGCATCCCGAAAAATGGGCAAAACACCAGTCGAATGCAACGATTTTCCGGGCTTCGTTTCCAACCGAATCCTGATGCCGATGATCAACGAGGCGATCCAATGCGTGCTCGAGGGCGTGGCCGAACCCGAAGCGATTGATTCGATCATGAAGTTGGGCATGAATCATCCTATGGGGCCACTCACGCTTGCGGATTTTATCGGCTTGGACACGTGCCTTTCGATCATGGAGGTCTTGCAATCCGGCCTGGGCGATGACAAGTACCGTCCGTCTCCCCTGTTGCGCAAGATGGTTCAGGCGGGCTTGTTGGGGCGAAAATCGGGGCGCGGTTTTTACACGTACTGACCAAAACTCGAGGCTCGAACTTGTGGGCTGTCAAGCTTTCCTGACCATTGGTTCAAGCCACCACAATTCCAAAACTGGATGTTCGAGCCAATCCCACGCTCGAGCATCCAGAATTTTAAGGCTGAAGCTCGAGCTTAGTGTTCCGTCCGGTTGAAGCCGAGTGTTGTTCTCGGCTGAAACCCGAGCGTCATGTGAAACATGCATCGTGTAACACACGTGAAACGTGATGCATGATGTGAGTAACGTCAATGTGCTCGTCCACGGGTTCGGAGCTTTTGAGCGC
>JANOWZ010000657.1:0-2698 GCA_031418155.1 Deinococcales bacterium | reverse complement strand
TTTGCACGGCTCGAGAAGTGTAGCAAGATGGCGGCAGTCATGCAAGCCTTGCCCAAACCTGAAGACAGTTCGCGCATCACGGTGTTGGTGCGGGCGCAACTGGAACGCTGCGGTATTGCGGCTCGAGTTTCGTGAACGTCTGCCAAGCGACCGTTTGTGCCGCCAGGGTGTTGCCGCTGACCCCCAAATTCGGCAATCCTTTCGGGGTTTTTTGGTAGAAGAACGCATAAAACTCGCATGCTGTCAGGTACGCCCCCAGCGCGGTTGCGTGATTGCCGTCCGGGTTGAACAAGGTCGAGGTTGGATTGCTGCTCGAGGATTCCAACCAGGCACTGCCGACCGGACTGATCGCAATGTGCAGTTCGTCCGCCAGTATTTTGTAGGTGCTCGAGAGTTGCGCCTGTGAGTAATTCAGGTCTTTGCGCCACCAATTTTCGTACAGGACCGTGCGGGCCCCAATCTTTTTAATTTCGGCATCGAAATTCTTGACCGATGCCACGAACTTGGCGTTCTCGAGCACCGGTCCGCTGGAGAGTTTGCAGCACCACGTCATCCCAACCGCCTTCCCGGATGGCTCTGAGCGCAGTTGCGTTCGGGTTGTTCCAGTGCGCCTCGAGCGTCCAACCATCAAAGGCGACCATGCGCACCTCGAGTTTGCGGCTTTCACCGCTGGCGAGTTGCTGGACTTGTCTGGGAATATCAAAATACCGGGTGCGGCTGTTGCCAATGAACAGCACTTTCAATGCGGTTGGGCTGGGTGTCACTGGACTTGGTTGGACGGGGGCCGCACTGACCAGCACGGTGATCGAGGCTGGTTTCAGTGTTTGACCAGCAAGTGTCTTGATCGTGTATTCGGCCCGAGCTTCGCCAACTTGTTCAGCTTGCGGACTGAACGTGACCGTCCCCGCTGCCCGCTCGAGGTTGAAGATGCCCCTTCCGGCCTTGTCCGTGAACACGAATTGCTGCCCAATTGCGGCGGGGTCCAAGTCGATGCTCGAGGCATCCAGGTTTGTTTGTCGGTCCGCAGGTTTGATCCTGATGGGTAAGCCGCTGCTGTTGGCTTTCACGCTCGGGGCGGTACTGATCGTGACATCCTCAGGCGTGCCTGGGCTTGGTGTATTTGCACTCGGTGAATTCGAGACGGGTGTGCTGGAGACTGGAGCGGGTTCAGGTTCGATTGCTGCGGCACAAGCGATTAAACCACCGGCGAGCAGGCCAGCCAGCGCAAGGTGTTTGATCGCCAAACGGTCCATCCGGACAGATGGAGCACGCACCGAGCGTGCCTGGGTCCGTTCACCTCGAACTTTGCAATTCCTTGTCCGACGCTGCAACTGGTGCAACCAGGATTTTCTCGTACCAGGCCAAGACCGGACGCGCATCAATCGCAAAGTGATAGCCGTGCCGTTCCCAGAATCGCATCGCACCGGGGTTCTCGGCGTAAATTCCGGCCAGCAAACGATGCACGCTCGGTGCGTGCTCCATCTGCCCGGATTGCAAACGGGCCTCCAAATCCTGAACCGTGCTCGAGCCCCAACCGTCCGACTGGAACGGTTCGGCAATCAGCAACAGGTTGATCGTGGCATCGCCATGATTGGGGTAATTGAATTTCAGATCCAAATAGCCAACGACTTGTTCGGCATTGGTTTGTCCAGCGTGTGTCTGTCCAGCATCAACCAAGAATTCCAAATGCCGCCTCGGGTCGGACAGGGCGCTCTCGAGTTCGCTGCGAACATCGACTTCGAGCGGGATTGGAGCGGCAATGATTTTAAAGTAACGTTCGCTTTGCTGGTACAACCGGTGCAGGATGCTGGTGTCAGCCAAGGTGACGGGACGGGTTCGTAACTCTGGAATGCGCATGAAAACTCCGGGCGGACAGGGAAAGCAGGGTGAAGGTCAATGTGCTCAGGCCAAAAAGATGACTGGGGAATGGCAGCGTACAGCATGACGAAACTTCCGCCGGTACGACCTGAAACATCAAATATGCAGGCGGACCTTCGCAGTATAAAACCGGGTCTGAGTGAATCGTGTGCGTTTCCTGGATCTCATCCAGGACCGTCATGCCAGCAACGTGATCTTTAATCACATGCGACCTCGAGTTTCTCAAAGCTTGTGTGCCCTTATTCAACTATGATGCGCTTAAAAACCCATGAAAGCAGGTGTCGCATGACCAAATCATGACTCGGGACGGACCTGAACAGCCCGAATGCTGCTCGCTCGAGCCACAGTAGTAAAGTACACCTTTGCGACAGGAACGAGAATTCACACAAGCAATCAAAGCGCTCAATGCTAGAGTGAAAAAGGTTTTAAACCAGGAGGAAGACATGAAAAAGAAACTTGGAATGTTGGTTGCAATGTTCGCGTTGTTCAACACGAGTGCCCTCGCCGATTCGTTCGGCGTGCGTCTCGGATACCCTGTTGGTGTGCAGTACAGCACCACAGATCCGGGCGAAACCGGCAGTGGATTTCGCGTGGCCATCGAATCGTACTTTGTGAATGTTCTCGTTCAGGGCGATTTGATGCTGGGTAAAATCAAACTCGGTGATAACTTGCCATTGAACCTGTTCTATGGCGTAGGTGCTCACGTGGGCTTAGGTTTTTACTCCTCCTTTCTGGTCGGAGCACAGGGTACGGTCGGTGTCGAGTATCTGATCCAGCCGGGACTCTCGGTCGGCTTGGATGCCAGCGGCGGCGTGAGCTT
>JANOWZ010000656.1:0-5018 GCA_031418155.1 Deinococcales bacterium | reverse complement strand
GTCGGCGCAACTCGAGCCGCCGTCGATGCGGGCTGGCGACCCTACGCGGAACAGGTTGGACAGACTGGCAAGACGGTCCAACCGAACGCCTACATTTGCGCTGGTGTCTCCGGCGCAGTGCAGCACCTTTCGGGAATGGGTAAAAGCAAATTCATTGTGGCGATCAACAAAGATGCTGAAGCCCCGATTTTCAAAGTTGCCGATTACGGCATCATTGGCGACTTGAACACCATCCTGCCCGCCATGATCGAAGCCGCCAAAAAACTTCGCGACTGACCTCGAGCAATCAGACTCGAGCCAGTACAACGAAAAGGTGAAAGAGGCCGTTACTTCCCTCTTTCACCTTTTCTCTTTCTCTGCCTTTTACCCGAACCGCAGTCCCAGCAGCAATCCCGGAATGAACGCTGCACCAAACGGAACATTGTTCGTTAAAATTCCCACGAAATCATTCCAAGTTTTTTGCAAGGCATTTTTCTCGAGGACCGGGCTGGCAAAATTCTGGATGCGCAACCAATCGACTTGCACGATTCCGGCATAGGCGAGCACTTGCAAGGTGATGAACAGCAGTCCGAAGACCACAAGCGCGATCCGGCCAATTTTGCGCAACGCGAGGCCAACCGCGAATCCGGCAATGCCGCCGAAACTGATTTGTCCAAGGTACGGCGTGAGTTGATCGAAGATTTTTTGATCCATGTGCGAAGCATATCGATTTTCGGGTGTGATCCGGGTGAGTACATCTGAAGTGAAAGGTGCAAAACAATAGTCAGGCTCGAGATCGGCCTGACTTGCGAGAGGTTGGGTCTATCGTTTGACGGCTGGTTTTACGATGGCTGGTGTACGGCTCGAGGCTGGTTGAACCAATTTCACTCGAGGTTTTCCCGGCACGAATGGCGTCAATGGCACGGGTCGTTTGAAGCCTGCCACTCGAGGGTCTTCGGGATGTGCTCCGAAGATTGCGCCCCAGGGCACGTACCTCGAGAATGTCTTGTCGTTGCGAACCTCGCCAGTGTTCAGTTTGACGGTGCGGAAGATGTTGACATCCATGCCATTGACGGGTGTGTCAATCTGTCGGGTGCGTCCGTAGGCAACACGGTCATCGGCCTGCAATCTTGGTGCGGCGGGCGGTTTGACATTGAAGACGAATGACTTCGAGATGCTGACTGCCCGGTTTGGTTTGGGGCCGTAAAAATTCATCTCGAGGCGTTGGCTGCGCGTGTACCAGGTGACTTGCAAGAACAGTGGGCTGCCGGTGTCGTTGGTGAATTTCAGGTTCTTGTACGGCGCGAAGACGGTCGCCTCGAATCCTGGCGGGTCGTAGTAATGCACCAGGTAGCTGTGGAAGTTGCGTTGCACAATTGGCAATCCAGAATTGTACGCGGCCCGGAAGAGGGTTGTCGAGACCTGGCAAATCCCGCCACCGATGTCTTTCTCGAGCGTGCCATTGGCGATGATGAAGCCTTCAACGAAGCCGAGTTCTTTGGAGATTTGCACGGTTTTGTTGAAATCGAACGTTTCGCCGGGTTGGATGGTGCGTTCGTCCAGTTGGCTCGAGCCCGCGATGATGTTTTGAACCCGGAACGGTGGCGATCCACGAAAGCTCGAGGTTCCACCGCCGAAGAAGTGTCGGATGCCTTTGGCGTAAAAGCCGCTGGTGGTGCGTTTGGGCTGCGTGATTTTCAGAACGATGCCGCTCGAGGTTTTGCCCGCAAGGATGGCCCTGAGCAGGTTGGCGCGGGTGGTGTTCAAGTCCATCGCCCAACCGTATTGATCTCGAGCAACCCAGGCTTTGTTTTCCCAAACCCAGACTGCATTTGTGGGCTTGCGGTAAACCTGGCTGGCAATCTGCACCAGTCGTGACTCGAGGCTGTTGGTCAGTGCGCCGAGTTGTTTGCTTTTTTGCACGCTGGCTGGTGCGAGCGGGTACTCGAGGTTGATGGCTTTGGTTTCGAGTTCGCCGTTACGAAGGATTTGTTCGCTGGTGGTTAGCGCGAGGCTGTTCGTTTTGCTGGGTGTTCGAACTGTGGTGCTTTCTGATGGCTGAATTGGTGCAGGCTGAACTGATCCTGGATTGACAGGCTCAGGTTTTGTGGGGACCGGTTTGACCGGGGTCGGTTTGACTGGTTCAGGTTTTACGGGCGCTGGTTTGACCGGGACCGGTTTGACCGGCTCAGGCTGAACTGGTGCGGGTGGTTGAACCGGTGCTGGCTCGAGCGGTGGTTCGTTCGGGCCGGGTTTCATCGGGTCGTCGTTGGGTGGTGTGCTCGGATCAGTTGGTGCAGGCTCATTGGGGCTGGTGACGGGTGGATCGCTTGGGCTTGGGTCTTGTGCATTGGCGTACAGGCTCAGCCCGCTCAGGCCGAGGGCGCAGATTGCGAGAACGGAGAACGCCAGCAGGGACCATCGCCTCATCATGCTTCCAGGCTACACAATCTCTTGGCCGTCCAATGTCAACTCCCAGGCCAAACGCTGGTTTGTGCCCTGAAAAGCCTTGTTGAGTTTCACAGGATTTTAATTCTCAAATGGGACGCTAAAACTCGAGCCTCCATAGCAAATTCGCATGGCTTGAGGGAATCCCTGTGAATCTGACGGACACGCAACCGCTGCCGCCCAATCAACGCCCCGACCGTTCACCCACGACCATGCTCGAGGAGTGGCGCGAGGATGTCGGCGTGTTCTCGGGTTGGCTCTGGGCGTTCTGGCGGCGCTACTCACCGGTTTACCGTGGCTCGAGCAAACGCGATCCTCGCCTGGACTGGCTGCGAGGCTATTGCTTTTTGGTCATGACGATAGACCATTTCGGTGGTCGCTCGAGCCTGTATTTTCTGACTGGGCAATTGCAGTTTTTCACCTCTGCCGCCGAAGCTTTCTACCTGATTTCTGGCCTGACGTTAGGAATCCTGAGTTCACGCTCGAGTTTGCAACAATCCGTGCGGCGCATCCTGACTCGGGTTCGCACGTTGTATTGCGCCAGCGTGATTTTGGCGCTCGGGTTCGGAGCACTCGGGGTGTTCACAACGTTTCGGCTTTGGGCGCGTTTGGATGTTCAGCCGGAAGGGTTCATCAATTTCGCATGGCGTTCACTGACGCTTCGGGCCGGAACCCACGGCAGCGAGATTCTGGTGCTCTACGTCGCCTTGATGCTGCTTGCACCGTTCGCATTTTGGGCGTTTGCGCACAAACGCGCATGGTTGGTCGTGCTCGCCTCGAGCCTGGTTTACATCCTTGGTGTGACCGTCCCGAACCTGACCCGCACGCCGCTCGCCTCGCTTTTTGATCCGGCGACCTGGCAAATCCTGTTTTTTGCTGGACTGGTGATCGGTTATCACCGCAAAGACCTCGCCCGAATCCTGGCCGAATCCAAACAATTGCGCGGCGTGCTCGAGGTGACGACCGTGGTTTTCGGTCTGAGCTTCGCGTGGCTGTTCTTGACGGATTTTGCGATTTGGCCTGATTTGACCGAAATGCTTGGTGCTCGAGAATGGTTGCGTCCAATCCGAATTGCGTTGGTTGCGCTCGAGTTGCAGACCGCGTACATCCTTGTCAGTTGGCTCTGGAAGCCATTGCGCATGCTGTTCGGTTGGTTCCTCGAGCCGCTCGGTCGAGGTGGCCTGACGACCTTCATGCTGCACTACGTGGTGATCGATGCGCTGTACAACCTTCCGACCTACTCGAGCCGCAACGATCAGACGCTCTGGCAGATCACGGCATTGCTGGGCTTGTGGTCGCTGGTCAAGATACATGCGCTCATATTCGCGTTCCTGCGCGATCCTCCGGCGACTGGTGAACAATTCTGGGCCGACCGGCGTTACGTTGAGATGCGCGGCCTGAACGGTTTGCGCCCCAATCCCAAGGCTCCAACCGTGATCATGCGGGCTGCGAAGGGCAACACGATTCGCATTTCGGATCGCCGCGAACATGTGGTCATTTACAGTCCGGTCGAACTCGAAAATCAGGCCAACCGGAACGGACGCTCGAGCCCAGATTCGCAAACCTGACGCGCCTCGAGCGGCAACCACGATAGACCAAGCGCCGCACGGTAGGCACGAATTGCCATGTCGCGCTCAAGCTGCAAGTCCCGAACCTGTCCGAGCCTCGAGAGCACGAACCCCGGCAGGTATGCGGGCCGTTCAAACTGACCCATCGCCACCGCCTCGAGCAGATCACGGGCGCTCTCGAGATCACCGACGGCCAAGTACAGGCCACTCGCCGCGAACCGGGCCTCGAGCGCAATTCGGCCCAAACTCGAATTGGGCGGACCATCCAACTCGAGCAGCGCGTGAACCAAGATATTTAAGTCGTCCGATTCCTCGAGCCGGTAGGCGCGATCCACCACCGAACGAAACCGTGAGGCCTCGCCGGGTTTGAAATCGGTCAGGTTTGGCACCCGAGCATCCGGCAACTCGAGCAGCGCCGGTACATCATCCAATGGCGCGAGCACAACGCAATCGCTCAGGTCAAGCTCGGCCAAGTTTTTCTTGACAAGCTCGAGCCGTTTGACACGGTGCGCCGTGCCCGGACCCTCCTCGAGCGCCAGCGTTGTCGCGGTCTGATAGTCACGGATCACCTCGAGCAGTTCGGTGTGAACCACCGCAACCTCGAGCGGTTTGGAGAGGACATCACGCAAATCTGCCTCGGTGCGGCCCGCCTGTTGCAGTCGAGTCCGGCCCGCCGGAAACTGCTTCAGGAACTCGAACATCTGTGATTGCTCGGCCAGCGCCCAAGCCCAATCGGGACCAATCGCCGTGACCGGCACCCGATCATCCTCGAGTGCGAACAAGACTGGATTTTCAGTGTCGCGCCACGCGCCAGACGACCAATCGGTAGGGGAGACATCCGTCAGAACCACCCGCGATGCACCGCAGAACCTGATGATCTCGAGCACGGTTTGGGCGTTGAACATCGGGCTTTGCGCGTGAAGCGGACCAACTTGGGCGAGAACGAGCACAGCCCAGACTAACCGACCCCGTACCCGATTGTGGACTGATGAACCGCGAGGCTCGAGTTGTGACGTAAACTAG
>JANOWZ010000655.1:0-1711 GCA_031418155.1 Deinococcales bacterium | reverse complement strand
GCAATCTCTTTGTTGGTGTACTTCTCGCGGATCAAGGCCAGGATGTCCTGCTCGCGCGGGGTCAGGCTCGAGATGATCTCGTGGCCGTCCACGACGGTGCTGCGGGTCGTCAGGCGAAACGCATCCAACAGAAGCGGCGCGAGGTAAGGCGAGATCAAAGCTCCACCGTCGGCGACGGCCTGAATTGCGTTGCGCAATTCCTCGCCGGTGAAGCTGCCATGCACCAAATAGCCTTTGGCCCCGACCTTGACGGCGGCCAGCAAATTCTGACCATTTTCACTCCAGGTCAGCATGATCACGCGGGCCTCTGGATGCTTTTCCAAAAGTTGCCGGGTTGCGTCGATGCCATCGATGTCCGGCATGCGAATGTCCATCAGGACCACGTCGGGTTTGTGTAGGTCGGCCTTCTCGAGCGCTTCGCGGCCACTGGTGGCCTCGTCAACGACGTTGAATCCCGTTTGGGACGAGAGGCTGGCTTTGAGGCCGCTGCGGACAATGAAGCTGTCGTCCACAATCAGGATGTTGATGGTTCGCTCGAGAGGCATCATGCTTGGGTTCATTCTACTGTTTTTTGGGACGAGAGTTGGGGCGGCCTGGGACGGGATGCCGAAAGGGTCGCCTGTGTTCGGAGGTTCACTCATGGTGGATCACGTTGGACTGGTCACTCATGTTCGGGCTCGCTTTCGGTCAGGTTTTTGATCGGCACGAGCACCCGCACCAGCGTGCCACCGTCCGTGTCGGAGGTCAGCTCGAGCGTGCCACCCAAGAGTTCGGCGCGTTCCCTCATGCCGCGCAGTCCGTAACGGCCTTCGCTGGCCGTGTCTGGTAAGCCTTTGCCATCGTCACGGACGCGCAACTCGAGCATCCCTTTTTCGCTGAAGGCGCGAAGCAACACGCGGGTGGCGTTGGCGTGGCGGCGGATGTTCTCGAACGCCTCGCCGATGATCCGGGCCAGTTCAAAGGTGGCGTTCGCGTCCAATTCCGGCAGGTTGCGCGTCTCGAGCGTGATCGGTGGCATCCCAGTCGTTTGCGCCTCGCTGACAATCGCTTCGAGGCGTTTCTCGAAACTGGGCAATCCGGGCGTGCGGTATTCGGTCATCAGCGTGCGGCTTTGGTTGCCGAGTTCACGGGCGGCCTGGGCAAAATCGAGGAGTTCCTGGTATACGACCCGTCCGCGTTGCTTCTCGGCGACCGCCTCGAGCAGGTAGGCCAGCCCGAAAATGTCCTTGCCGAGCCCATCGTGCAGTTCACGGGCGATGCGTTCGCGTTCTTCGCGTGCGCCCTCATCGCGGGCCTCAAGGATGGCGTTTCGGCTGGCACGAGGCTTGTTTGGAGGTGTTTCTTCGCTGTTGGTGATCGACATGGCATTGCGCATTTTTGGGACGGGCGGGTTCGGGCTCGAGGTTTCGGGCTCGATCCCAGCAATCACAACCTGGGCGAGCGCTTCGGTTCCGGGCACTTTCGAGACGATCATCTTCACACGAATATTACTGCCGTCTTGGTGTTGCAAGTTCTTCTCGAGTGTGTACTCGCTGCGGCGACCCTGCAAGACTTCGATCAACAATGGCCATTCGCGGCTGGGGCGCTCACTGTTCGGAAATTCGATCAGGATTTGCTTGATCGCCTCGTTCTCGTAACCCAAGAGCGCGTGCAATCGGCGGTTGCTGCGCAGGATTTGCCCGTCGAGCGCCACGAGCGCCATGCCGACCGG
>JANOWZ010000654.1:0-7670 GCA_031418155.1 Deinococcales bacterium | reverse complement strand
CGGCACACTTGGCGCGGATTTGTTCCTGGTCAAAACGCCGGATCCGGCAGGTGTGACAGTGAGCATTCAAAACACGTTCGGATCGAAGCTGACCTTGAAACTCGAGAACACCTTGACCGCCACCAAGATCGACTCGAGTTCGTTGACCAGCCTGAACCTGGCTGGATTGGGTGGCCTCGAGCGTGCGTACACCGCCTTGATCGTCGCAGCAAGTTTGGGCGTGTTCCTGATCTCGATGCTGCAAGCGCGACGCAAAGAATTCGGCACGATGCGGGCGCTCGGCACGGACGAAACTCAACTGCGCACGCTGTTGGCCGCCGAAGCGCTTTCGATCTCGAGCATCAGTTTACTGACCGGTGTTGGCATCGGTGCGGGCATCGCCACGCTGTTCGTGATGCTCTTGCGCGTGATTTTCTTGATTCCTCCAGCCGGTCTGACCTGGCCCGCTCGAGACTTGGGCCTGCTGCTTGGACTGTCACTGTTTGGCATGATCGTGGGCGTGCTGCTCGCCAACCGTGCGCTCTCAAGGTTGCGCGTCAGCGAGGTCTTGCGCGAGGTGTGATCGATCTCAATCCGGGTCGAGGGCTTTGAGCAAACGCTCGAGGTCTTCCCGGTTGGTGTAATGCAGCAAACTCGCACGAATCGCACCCTCGAGCCCGAGCGCTTTCATCGGCATGGTCGCGTAGTAATTTCCGGCGGCCACACCGACACCCGCTTTGCCGAGCTGTTCGGCGACGGTGAATGGGTCTTGGCCTTTGACGTTGAAGCAGAACGTGCCGACGCGCCCGGTCGGGTTCTGTTCGCCGTACAGTTCAATGTTTGGCATGGATTTCAATTTCTCGAGCGTGAATTCCAAAAGTGGTTGTTCGATCTCCTGAATGACCTTGTACGCCGCAACCATCCCGGCACGTCCCGCAACATTCCCGCCGAGTTCACGCAAGTACGCGAGCGTGCCCAACCAGCCCGCCAGACACTCGTGATTCTGCGTTCCAGGCTCGAGCTTGAGTGGGCTGTCATCGGGAATGAAATGCAATTTGTCGGTTGGAAGTTTTGGTAATAATCCTTCGCGCACGTACAAGAACGCCATGTGCGGCCCGAAGACTTTGTAGGTCGAAAAAAGTGCGAAATCGACATCCGTGGCCCGAACGTCCGGCAAATGATGCGGTGTGTAATGCACCATGTCCGTGATGCACCACGCGCCGACGCTGTGCGCTATTCTTGCGGCCCCGGCCACATCCGGCATCGTCCCGAGCGAGTTTGCCGCCGAACAGATTGCCACCAATTTCGTGCGTGGCGAAACAAGTGCCCGTAAATCCTCGAGATCAAGCCTCGAGTCCGGCCAACTCGCCCGCCAGATTTTGACCGTCACACCCTGAGCCTCGAGATTCCGCCACGGGCTCGCGTTCGCCTCGTGTTCGAGTTCGGAAATAATCACCTCATCGCCCGGACCCCACAGGCGGCTGAAGGCTCGGGCCAGCATGAAGGTGATCGCGGTGGCACTCGTGCCGATCACGACTTCGCTTGACTTGCAATTGAAAAAATCGGCGGTTTCGGCTCGAGCTTGCGCCTTGACCTGATCCGCGAGTTGCGATCCCGGATAGGACATCCCAACATTGCACGAGGCGGTGCTCAGGAAGTTCGTGATGCCATCAATGCAGGCTTGCGGCACCTGAGCGCCCGCCGCGTTATCAAGAAAGCTAAACCCGCCCTGCAATGCCGGAAACTGTGCCCGAGGATCGTTCATGCGCAAGTATAGCCGTCAGGACTGGCCCACACCAAAACCGAAACGACTCGAGGGGAGCGGTGAACGACTGACCCGTGCGGCCCTCACCCGGCTGCTGCCCGTCTCGAGATTCAGTTTCCGGTGTTGCTTTTGACTTTAGCGAACGCCTTCAACCCGAGCGGGTACGAGCGGCAGTGTGATCCGCATGGTGGTGCCTTGGTCGGGTTGCGATTCTGCCCAAATCCGTCCACCGTGCGCGGCCACAATCGCCCGTGAAACATACAGGGACAGTCCCGCACCCTCGAGCGCTTCGCGTGAATCCTTGCCGCGTGTGAAGCGCGTAAAGAGTTTCTCGAGTTGCGCGGCGCTCATGCCGGGACCGGTGTCAGTGACGGTGATGCCAAGATGCTTGCCTTCAATGCCGACTTTGAATTTGACGGTGCCTCCGGCTGGTGTGTACCGCGAGGCGTTCGAGAGCAGGTTGGCAACGACCAACTCGAGTCGGCCCGCATCGACGTTGAGTTTGGGCACGTTTTCGACTTCGACTTCAAAGCCGATGCCGCGTTCCGCCGTCAACCTCGAGTAGCGCTCTAACGTGCTTTTAAACTCGAGCTTGGCGGGTTTGGTGGTCAACTCGAACCGTCCCGCCTCGAGCGTACTGGCGTTCAGGAGGTTGAGGACAGTTTGGTGCAGGTTTTTTGAAGCGTCCAGGGTTGTGACCAGAAAGCTCGTTTGATCGGATGTGAGCGGGCCTGATGATCCGGTCAGCAGCAGTTCGACGAAGCCAACAATCGCCGTCAGCGGCGTGCGCAACTCGTGCGAAACCACCGAGAGCAGTTCGGCTTTGGCGTTCTCGAGCGCCTCAACGTGACGCAGGTCGCGCAGGGCAACAATCTTCAGGCCGTGACGGTGTGTGACCGCCACCTGGAACCGTGCTTCACCGATGGCGAGGCTGCTGGTCTGCACACCCTCGGTCGCCTCGAGCGTTTCAAACGATCCGAGTGTGGCGCGAAGTTGATCCGGCAGTTCTTCGGGCGTGAAGCGTTCGCTCAGGCCAAGCAAATCTCGAGCGGCGGCATTGGCGCGACCGATGACGTTGGCAACCAGCACGTCGGCCTGCTCGAGCAAAATCACCCCGTCGGCAAGGTGTTCGATCACATCGGCAAGCTTGGCGCGTTCGGCGCGAAGACCCCGGTAGAGTTCGGCATTCTCGAGTGCAAGTGCGAGTTGTTGCGCGACACCCTCGAGCCGTTGGATGTCATGACTGGTCCAGGTTCCGGCGCGGCCCAAGGTCAGTGCGCCCAGGCCAAAATTGCCCGCCACAAGCGGCAAAACCAGCAGCGAGATGCCTCCGAATCCGGCGGCCTCCTGCGTGGCGCGTTCGTCCAACATGGCGTTGGAGATCAGGATCGGTTTGCGCTCGAACAGGGCCGTGGCGGTCAGTGTCGATTGCTCTCCGGGCAGCGCGGCGCGAGGATTGCCGGAATACACCAAGCGCGTGCGGGCCTCATGGCTCGAGCCGACGACGCGGGTCATGACCATCGCTTCGCTTTGCTCCAAACGGGTGATGGCAGCAAAATGAGCGCCGCTGTAAACGGTGGTGGCATCGCAGAGGTTGTCAAGCCAAGGCACGCGGGCGGTGGCCAAATCGGATGCATCACCGGCAGGATTCGGTTCGCCGTACTCGGAAAGGCGGGTGGTCAATGCCTGCCCCAATTGTGCCAGGGCCCGAGCTTCGCGTTCACGTTCGCGCAACCCTTCAAACTCGCGGGCGTTCAGAATCGCAACGCCAACCTGTGCACCCAAGGTGGCAATCACCTCGAGATCGCCGGGATTGATCTCCCGGTCCGGGTTGTGATGGTCCACGGCCAGAACACCCAGCACCTCGCGGTTCCCTCGAGCGCCGTTTGCGGTGATCGGCGCGTAACCAATCGTGCGGGCCTCGGCGCGAACCATCGCGGGCAGGGCTTTTTCGTTGGCGGCGTTGCGAATCACCAGCGGTTCACCAGAAAATGCGACCCGAGCGAACGGATCGAGTTGCGTCGCATCTATCGGGAAGTTGATGCGGGTGATCGAATCGGTCCAGCGCACCTCACGGTCCACCAGCGTCATGTGCCCACGGACCATGCGACCCTCGGGCGTGTTGCGCACCAGGGCGACACTGATCCGGGCGTAACCCAAACGCTCCAGGCCACGCGCCATGCTCTCGAGGATACGATCCGCCTCGAGCGAACGTTCAACTTCGCTCGAAACATTGCGAATCAGTTCGAGTTGATCCAAACGGCGTTCGGCATGACGGCGCTCGAGGTTCGATTGCCGGTAGAGTTGCGCGTTGCGCACCGCCAAGGCGCTCGCCTGTGCATAATCTGGCAGGCGTTCGGCGGCCTCCGGGCGTTGACCCGCGAAGGTCGCCTCGAGCACGCCAATCGCGGCAAAATTATGGCAATTCAGGCAGTGTTCACGGCGGTTTGAGAGCGTCGCCTTGAGGATGAGCGTGCAACGAACCTCCGGCGCGAGCCAGCACAGGGCGTTCGCACCCTCCGGGGTCGGCCCCAGAATCGGCACGGCCACCGCATGGTTGACCTCGAGTCCAGTTGGCGGTGAGAACAACGCCGCCTGCAAATGACCCGGTTCAGAGATCGGCAATTGCACGTTCGAAACGGTCGTGTTGCCTCGGGCCGTGTGCCCAACCTCGCCCTGCAAGGTGTTGGAATGGCGATTAAAGAGATAAACCGTCGCGGTTTTGAAGCCCAAATTCGGCACGATGCCCTGCACAATCCGGCGCAAAACCGGTGCGAGGTTCAGGTCCGCCAGCAACGCCCGGTGGAAATCGTTCAAGGCCCGCATGTGTTCCACCGCGTCACGCACGCGCTTTTCGGCATAGGCACGCGAACGGTAGAGCACGATCACCAAAGCAAGCATCAAGCCGGAAAGGACCGCCCAAACCCAGGCATCTTTGAGGAAAGCAAAACTTGGGATCATTCGGTCTCCAACACAACGCTCAAGGGTTACGGCAGGGCGCTTGCGTTGGCTAAAGTTTAGGGCCCTAAACCTTACAAAATCCTTAAAACCCAGCATGAGGCCGGATGAGGACAAGCCGAGACAGGCCACTGAGAACGGGGCGCGTCACGCATGACAGCCATGACGCGCCCTCGAGTTTCAGGGCGTTACGACTGCCCGAGTTGCTTCTTCATCGCCTCGAGTTCGTCATCAACTTCCTTGTCCCGGCCCAAATCGGCAAGTTGACCATCCAAATCCTGTTCACGGTTCAATTGCGTGCGTGCGGTGGCGGTGTCCTCCATGCCGGTCACTTTCTTGTCCATGCGCTCAAACGCTTCGGCGGCCCCTCGAGCTTTGTCGAAACCAGAAACCTTGTCCAAGGTTTCGGATGCCTGCGCCACCGTCTGACGGGCTTGCAGCAATTTCTTGCGGCCCTCGAACTCGTCAATCTTGGCCTCGAGCGCCCGGAGTTGGGTTTTCAGGCCCTCGATGATCTGGGATTGCTTCTCGAGTTGCGCCGCGAAGCCAAGGGCCAGATCATCAAAATTCTTCTTGCGCTTCAGGGCCTCACGCGCCAAATCCTCACGGTTGGCTTTCAGGGCATCCTCGGCCTTCCCTTTGTACTCGAGGGCCAGCAACTGGTTCTCTTTGACTTCACGCTCGAGCTTGATGTTCTCGCTCATCGCTCCAGCGACTTCCGTGCGGGCCTGTTGGTAGGCATCACGCATGTCCGAAAGCGCCTGTTCGATGATCTTTTGCGGATCTTCGGCACGGTTGATCAGGTCGTTGATGTTGGCGCGAAGCAGGCGTGAGAGTCGGTCCAGGATGCTCATGGTGGTCTCCTTTGCAGTTGAACCCGACGCGGGTTCTGGGATGCAATACGGTCGATGCGGTGATCCAGTTCCAATCCAGCCTACTCGAGAATCGCATGGGGCAATCCAGTCTCGAGCGTAAAACACGGTTAGGCTCGAAAAGTGAACGCCAGCAAAGCGAAACTCGATCCGGTCACGCGCAAACGGTTGAAAACAGTGGCGACCAGGTTGCTCAAACGTTATGGACGGCACGCGCCGAAACCCGTGACCTCGAACGATACAGGCTCGAACACGCCGGACGATCCAATTGAGGGCTTGATCGAAACGATCCTGTCGCAACAAAACATTGGGGTTGTCACGCGCCGAATGTACAACGCCCTGAAGGTTGCCTTCCCAAAATGGGAAATCGCACTCGAGGCTGGACCGGACATCATCACGCATGTGCTCGAGGCTTCCGGTGGTGGGCTGGCCCGGATCAAAGCCGGTTACATCCATCGGGTTCTCGGCCAAATTCTCGAGTTTCGCGGCGATGTGTCGCTCGAGTTCTTGCGAGAATTGCCCGACCGTGAGGTGCGCGATTTTCTCGAGGCGCTGCCCGGAGTCGGACCCAAAACCGCCAGTTGCGTGCTGATGTTCGACCTCGAGCGGCCCGCCATGCCGGTTGACACGCACATCCACCGGATTGCCAAACGCCTCGAGTTCGTCCCAGCCGATTCCAGCGCACCGCAGGCCGAAACCTGGTTCGACGCGCACCTGCCCAAAGACTGGGCGAGCCGTTACGAATTTCACGTCAACGCCTTCGAGCATGGCCGCGCCACCTGCCGCTCGCAACGCCCACAATGCCGCGAATGTGTGCTCGAGGACCTGTGCCCGAGCGCAATCAGCTAAACAGCGTGAGGTTCGGTATAATTCCAGGGCCATCTGGTTTGACCAGAAACCATCTCAAATCTTGTGGTCTCGAGACTCGAGGCTCACAAAACTGTGCTCATGTAAAACCAGGCTCGCGGAGGAACACATGCCCAAACACGAATTTCAAACCGAAGTCAGTCAACTGCTGCAACTGATCATTCACTCCTTGTACAGCCACAAGGAAATCTTTTTGCGCGAACTCGTCTCGAACGCCTCGGATGCGTTGGACAAGTTTCGGTACGCGACATTGACCGATGACCGGTTCAAGCAGGTCACTTGGTCGCCGCGAATCGACCTGCGTTTCACCGCCGATGGTGCCAATACTGATAGGCGCATCCTCGAGATTGAGGACAACGGCGTTGGCATGAGCGAGGCCGATCTGATCGAGCACCTGGGAACGATTGCAAAAAGTGGGACCAAGAATTTCTTGTCACAACTTTCGGGCGATGCCAAAAAAGATTCCAACCTGATCGGACAGTTCGGCGTGGGTTTTTACTCCGCGTTCATGGTGGCCAGCAAGGTTGAAGTCTCGAGCCGCAGGGCAGGCGAGGACAAAGCCTTCAAATGGACCTCGGACGGCACGGGCGGATACGAGATCGAAGCGATCGAGAAAGAATCCCAAGGCACGCTGGTCAGATTGCACCTCAACGAGGAGGGCCGCGAGTACGCGAACCGTTGGCAACTCGAGCAACTGGTCACGAAGTATTCCAACCACATTGCCTTTCCAATCTTCTTGCATTACGAAAAAACCGAGTATGGCAAGGACGGCGCGGACAGCACGACCGCACCCGCGATTGAACAGATCAACAGCGCGAACGCGATCTGGACTCGGGCCAAGTCTGACCTGAGCAAAGACGATTACCTCGAGTTTTACAAAGCGGGCAGCCACAGCGACGAAGATCCACTCTTCTGGTTGCACTTCAAAGCCGAAGGCACGCTCGAGTACACCAGCTTGCTGTACGTTCCCAAAACTGCGCCGTTCGATTTGTATCACGCGAATTACAAACCTGGCGTGAAATTGTACGTGCGTCGCGTCTTCATCACCGATGACGACAAGGAACTCTTGCCAACTTGGTTGCGTTTCATGCGCGGCGTGATCGACAGCGAAGACTTGCCATTGAACGTCAGCCGCGAGATCTTGCAGCAGAACAAAATCATGAAAACCATTCGTTCCGGCACGGTCAAGAAATTGCTGAACGAATTCTCGAGGATTCAAACGGACGAGA
>JANOWZ010000653.1:0-7217 GCA_031418155.1 Deinococcales bacterium | reverse complement strand
TTCAACCGCAATGTGGAGAACGCGCAACTCGCGCTCGCCAAGGCGCAGGCTCAACTCGAGAGCCAACGTGCAGGTCAGGCGAACGCTCGGGGCAGCCAAAACCAGCAACTCGCGCAGGCCAAGGCCAGTTTTGAGAACGCCACGCTCGAGGTCACAAACGCCAGCACGAATTTGACCAACACCAAGAACCTGTTCGCGGCGGGCGGCTCGAGTGCGAACGATGTCACAACCGCCAGCAGTAACCTGACCAAAGCACAATCGAACCTGACCAGTGCCCGCATCGGCCTCGAGACGGCACAAAACGCGGTCGGGATCAAAGCGAATTCGGACACGCAAGACCTGCGCAACTCGCAACTGGCGGTTCAACAAGCACAAATCAGCCTTAAAAACGCGCAATCCGATGCCAGCAAGACCAAGATTTACGCCCCCGTCAACGGCGTGATCTCGAGCGTCACGGCACAGATCGGCAGCCCGGTCTCTGGCGCACTGTTCACGGTCATTGACGATTCGACGGTCGAACTGCCCGTGCAGGTGGACGAAACCGAAATCGGAAAAGTCAAAGTTGGACAACCCGCCGAGGTCACGCTCGACGCGCTGCCAGACGGGAATTTTAAGGGCAAAGTCTCGCGCATCAGCCCGAAAGCCACAGTTGTTTCTAACATCGCGGTCTTTTACGTGCGCGTGCGCCTCGAGAATCCAGACCGGGTTTTGCGTCCCGGCATGAGCGCCGAGGCAGAAATCATCTCGCAACAGATTGACAACGCGATCACGGTTTCAAAACGCGCCGTCGAAACCGTGCGCAACCGTTCATATGTGCAACTGCTCGGCAAGGATGGCGTGACCCAAGAACGCACCCGAGTTCGCACCGGACCAGATGACGGCACAAACATCGTCATCACCAGCGGCCTCGAGCGAGGACAAACGGTGGTGCTGCCGACCCGAGGATCGAACGCGACGACCACGACGGGCGGGAACTGATGCGTGAGGTTGAATTGATCCTCGCTTCGGTGGGCGAACATGGAGTTCGCCCCTACGCAAATGTTGTAGGGGCGAACTCATCATGCGACCGTATGTCTTACATGACGTTCGCCCACGCCAGTACAACCAATGGAACCCAGACCATCACCCTCGAGAGGCGCGTGAAATCATGCCCGCAATCCTGAGGCTCGAGGCGATCACCAAAACCTACGCGATGGGCGAATTGGATTTCCAGGCGCTCAAAGGCGTGGACCTCGAGATTCACGTTGGCGAGATGGTCGCACTGATGGGGCCGAGCGGTTCGGGTAAAACAACCTTGATGCAGATCATTGGTTTGCTGGATCGGCCCTCAAGCGGCGCGTATCGATTGCGGGGCCGTGATGTCTCCGACTTGAACGAGAACGAACGTGCCGATGCCCGCAACGTCGAAATTGGATTCGTGTTTCAGGCATTCCATTTGTTGTCGCGCCAGAATTTGCTCGAGAACGTCGAGGTGCCATTGACTTACGCGGGTTGGCCCGCGAGGGAACGCCGCGAACGGGCGATGAACATGCTCGAGAAAGTCGGGATTGCCGACAAGTGGCGCAACCTTCCCAGCCAGATTTCTGGCGGGCAAAAACAACGTGTGGCGGTGGCCCGAGCCTTGACGATGAGTCCCGCGATTTTGCTGGCCGACGAACCGACCGGCAACCTCGACTCGAGAACATCGGTGGAAATCATGGCGTTGTTTCAAGAATTGAACGACGAGGGCAGCACGGTCATCATCGTCACGCACGAACCGGAAATTGGCGAGCACTGCAAACGCATCGTGCGCCTGCGCGATGGGCTGCTCGAGTCCGACCGCGAGAATCCGAATCCGTTGCGGGCCATTGCGGTTGGTGAGAGCGCCGGAAATGCGACCTCTGCACTCAGTCCATCCAGTTACGTACCGCACGGGAGGACACCATGAGCTTGGTGCGCGAACTCGAGACGACCACTGAACTCGAAATAACCCGAGGGCCAAAACACTCGAGCATCACGGGTGGCCTGAACTTCTTGCAAACCATGCAGATCGCATGGCGAGCGATTCTCGCCAACAAAACACGCAGCATCCTGACCGCACTCGGCGTGATTATTGGTGTGGCGGCGGTGATCGCCCTGACCAGCCTCGGCACGGGCGCAACGAGCGGCATCACCAAACAACTCGAGGGGCTCGGCACGAACTTGCTGACGGTTGGCAGCGGCGCGGGTGGACGCGGCGGACCTCCGGGATTGATCCGGCAATCTCGAGAACAAACCATCACCCTGCGCGATGTCGAAGCAATCCAGGCGCTGGGTTCGGAGATCGTGGGTGTGGCCCCAACAATTCAAACGAATACGCAGGCCAAAGCGGGCGGCATCAACATGAGCGCCACCGTGATTGGAACCTGGCCGGATTATGCGGTGGTGCGCAACTCGAGTACCGCAACGGGAACGTGGTTCACGACTGAGGATGTCAAAGGGCGCAAGCGTGTGGCGGTAGTTGGGTATCAGATCAAAACCGATTTGTTTCCAAACAGCGATCCGATCAACCAGAAATTCAAATTGAACGGCGTGAGCTTCACGATCATTGGTGTGTTACCAGACAAAGGCAACTCGGGCTTTGGCAACCCGAACGCGAACATTTTCGTGCCGCTCTCAACGTTTCAGCAACGCCTCGGCAGGCAGGATGCCTCGAACGGTCAACCGAGCGTACAGAGCGTTTCGGTGCAGGCCAAAGACAAGAACACGCTGAAAGACACGCAGAACAAAATCACGGATTTGCTGGCGGCACGACACAAGAAACAGGACCCGGCGGATTACGACTTCAACGTTTCCAACCAGGCCGATGCCCTCTCGAGCGTCAACCAGATCACCACCATTCTGACACTGTTCTTGGGTGGTGTGGCGGGCATCAGTTTGCTGGTCGGCGGCATTGGCATCATGAACATCATGCTGGTTTCCGTGACCGAACGCACCCGAGAGATCGGTATCCGCAAAGCACTCGGTGCGAAACCTCGAGACATCCTGCTGCAATTTTTGGTCGAGGCGTTCGTGCTTTCTGTCGGTGGTGGCATCATCGGCATCCTGATTGGATTGGGCCTCGCGTTCGGTGCGGGCGGAGCAATCAACATCACACCGGTTGTTTCGATCTCGAGCGTGCTTTTGGCGTTCGGATTCTCGGCAGCGGTTGGCATTTTCTTCGGGTATTACCCCGCGTCGCAGGCGGCGAAACTCGATCCGGTCGAATCGCTTCGTTACGAATAATTGCTCGAGCATTTTGGAGGTTCTTATAAAAAAAATTCTTGCCATCATCGCCGTTCTCTCGAGCTTGCTGCTCGGTACTTCTTTCGCTCAGGGCGATCCGGGTGGTCCGCCTCCCGGTGGAAATCCGGGCGGTGGTTTCGGTCAAGATCCAAAGATGCAGGCGGCATTCAAGAAGTACCAACCCGTCTTTGACCTGATGAGCACCGTCAATTTGATGGTGGACATGGACAAGGAAAAAGCCGTGGCGATCACGAAAGACCAAGCCAAAAAACTTGCACCGATCCTCAAAGATTTGGGCTCGAGGGCGGATTTGAAACCCGCAGATGCAACCAAAATCTTGACGAACATTGAGGACAAGATTTTGAACGACAAGCAAGTGGTTTGGATGGATGACACGCGCCTGAAACAGCAAGAGGAACGTCGCAAGCGGGCCGCTGCGAACGGTGGCGGCAGCAATGGTGGCGTGCGGCTTCCAGGCGTGGGTGGAACGGGCGGCGGCAACCGTCAACAGGGTGCAGGCGGACAGGGTAGCGGTGACCGTCGTGCCCAAATGGAAGCGATGCTGAACGGCAAGCCGTTTAATCCGTTCAAATCTGGGCGCGGTCAGGAAAGCCTGAAGGCGCTGTCCGACCTGATCGCCAAGCGCGTCTGACAAACCCAACCATTACAACGCTCGAGCCAACATTCGCTCGAGCGTTTTTTCACTCGAGCAGCGTCAAGCCGATCAAGGTTGGGTTCGAGAGCAGTCCATCACTAACGAGTTGAATTTGCTTGACGACCTTGCCCGGATTCGGATTTTTCCACGGCAACACATTGATTCCAACTTCCAAATCCTCTTTGGTTTTGCCGCGCCAGACTGGATCTTGAATCACGCTGCGGGCCACCAGGTCCGTCCAGGCGGTGATGTTGCGACCGTACTCGAGGGGAATTATGATGTTCGTGTTGTCGTCGTAGGTGATCGTGTACGCACCAATTTTCGTGCGTGGCGTGCTGATGGTGCTGCTCCAACCGCAGGTGTGCAGAAACGCGATTCCAGAAACCTTGCTGCCAATCTCGAGCGTGAGGCTCGCAGGCAATTCGCTCGCAGCGGGCCGAGCGCCTTTGAGCATGATCGCACCGGAGATGTTGAACTGGTACGCGCCGAGGCGTTGCAGACCGGTTGGGAAGCTCGAGAGGTCGATGCTGGAACCCTTTTGAATCCATTGCGTTTCGTCGCTGTCGGCAAGTTTTCGTGTCACCAAGCCGCTCAGGTCAACGAGGCTGCCGGGTTGCGCTTTGAATGGCCCAGGCTGATACGCATCGCGGTAACGGGCGGCCAACTCGAGCGGCACTGGTCCCGCCGCCACAACCGTTCCTCGCGTCAAAGGCACACTCGAGCCGTTCAGTGGATCGCTCGGTTTGCTGGCATCGGGTGCGGGTGGTTGCGTCGCGCTCGGATTCCAGAACGCATCGCCCGCCGAGAGGTACGCGATGCCCTGCTGCGCCTGCCCATCGAACAGGCTCGAGTTGCCGAAGTACCCGGTCCAACGGGTTTGCAATGCGCCCAAGACGTTTTCTCTTTGCACGGCTCGAGCCATCGCCTCCGGGTTGCCGGTTGCAAACCAACTCGCACCGATCACTTGAAAGCCCGCTTCCCTGGCGAGGCGCAAACTCGGGTAATCGCTGTTCGTTTCGTAATGCCAGTTGGTCATGATGATGTCTTTGGGCAACGCGGGTAAGATTTTCTCGCGGTACGCATCGGCCAGCGCGATGTCATGCCAGATCATTGTGCCCACATTCAAGGATTTCAAATGCGAGTACAGTCGCACCGTATCATCGACAAACAACTTCTCGAAACCGACCGCGATGCCGTTGTCTTGGGCCGGAAAGCGATCCCGATTTCGCACCTCGTCATGCCCGATGTGCACGAATTTAGGATTGAACGTTTCGACGATCTCAGAGAGAATCGGCAGCAACACTTGATACGTGCGTTCGTTCAAGGTGTCATACGCAAACGGGTCTTTCGAGTCTGGGTCCTGCATCAAATCCTTGTTCTGCCCACCGTAAAACAACCACTGTGTGTGACCCAACGTCTCGATCAAGGGAATGGGCTCCATGCCGTAAGCGCGAATCAAATCCGCGATGCGTTTCGCCTCGAACTTGCTCGCGCCCCCCGGATGCGCAAAACCCTTGCTGGCATCCCACTGGACGTAATTGCTCATCACCAGAACGTGTGAAAATTTCAGTTTGCCCAAGAGTGGCACAATCAGATCGTTGATGCCTTTGGAATTCTGATCGAGGTAAATCATCGCCATGCGGTTGGCAATTCCGGGCCAATCCCGAATTTGCGCGAACCGAAAACCATCTTTGGTCAACAGTTGCCGCAACGTTTGCGCCCCACGGTACGCACCGAGCGCATCAAAGCCGATCACACCCGCACCGCTCGAGTCCACCCACAACCCGTACCCTTCTTTTTTGTCCGGGGTCACGCCTTTTGCTTTCGCATCGCTCACCAAACTTGCATTCTCGAGCGTACCAATCCGAATCAGCTTGCCGCCAGAACCAACCTCGAGCTTGCGACCAAGCCGAACCTGCGTTTCGTTGATGATGTCGCGCACCGCATTCTGCAACTCCTGCGCACTGCCCTCGAGTTTGATCCCGAGTCCATCCAAACTCAACGTTCCGCTCGAAAATTTCGCATTCTGTGGTGTCGGGATGATCGTCTCGAACGGTTTGGCGACGAACGCATCCGGCACGGCTGATCGCGGCAATGGTGCGGCAAAGATGGTTTGGCTCGAGAGAACGATTCCGGTCACGAGCACAATGTGTGAAATTCGCATGACCTGTTCTACGCAAGGCAAGTTTGAGGAATGTGTGAGCAACCTCAAACTGCTCAAGTTCAAATCAGCCACAACTGACTGACAACCATAATAGTGGATCGTCACACGAAAAAAACGGGTCGAGTTACAAGGATAATCAAGGCTTCTCAAGTCTCGAGAAGCTACAAATAGCGTGTGACTGTCCATTAGGTGTGGCGATTTGGGTTTTGAGCCCTGAAATGCTTTCCGGGCAAAACAAAAAAACCCGTCTAGGACGGGCTTTTCACTTGGGGTAGGCGATGGGATTTGAACCCACGACCTCCGGATCCACAGACCAGCGCTCTAACCGACTGAGCTACGCCCACCAAGCTTTCCGAGTTTAGCGACCCCAGGCTGTGCTGTCAAGGACGACACAAAGGCAATCTACTGGATCGTCACACGATAAAGCCTGGGTACGACCGTTTCAACTTCACCACAGCATCAACCGACCGAAACTACCAATCAATTCGTACTGCTCGAGCACGCCGATCCGTCACCACAGTTCAGCCACACCAGCCAACGCCACTACATCACCGACCCGTTCACGCAATGCTTGACGAGCCAAAGCGGACCACTCCAATTCCTGCACGTTCAACCACGATCCGTATTTCTTGACCATAAGACGCACCTCACGGACATGGTCGCTCCAGCGAAAGCCAAATGCGAATCGCACAGCCTCCGAATCCAGTGAACGACTTGATGGATTGCAGGGACCTAATGGGTCACTTGACATGGGCTTAGCATTTCAGAATGCCACGCCCTCACAACCACCCGCTCCGCCTGCTGACAACCGGTGAACAAAGCCACCTCGAACACCTCGCCAGAAGTCACACCCACCCATTGTCGTCGCTCGAGCCAATAGCCTTCTATCTTGCTCACAAGATGACACCTAACGGGCCGTTCGCGCCGCCGTTGCAAACGGCATGAACTTCACCGCCGCTGCTGGCAGCACCGGTCGTAAAAGCGGCCCAAACCAACCATGCACCTTCTTGCCGCTACAGCAGCACCTGACGGGCTTCTTGATCCCAAACCAGCACCTATCGGGCTTGGATCGCTTGCGGCGCTGACGGGCGGGATCGCCTCAACCACCCAGCGTCTCAGAGCCACCTCGAAATCAGGTTTGCCAGGTGTTGAAAT
>JANOWZ010000652.1:0-8577 GCA_031418155.1 Deinococcales bacterium | reverse complement strand
GCCACCAGCCGCTTTCGGTCTCGAGTTGCTGGCCTTTGAACGCCCGTACCTGCAACTCGCCGGTGGTCAACTGCGTGCTCGGCACTTGGGCATCAAACCAGACCTGAGAGTTGGATCAACGCATGTTGTGGCCAAGACACGTGGTACTTGATTAGCGTCGGCTTGCGGGTGCGATACACTCTGACATGGCTGGGTCGAGCAAACTCAAACAGGAAAATGAATTCCTGAAACACGAAAACGAGCAGCTTCGTGCCGATCTAAACCGTGCGCTGATAGCCATCGAAAAGCTCGAAGGTGAAAACAAACGCTTACGCGAAGACCTCGAGAAACTCAAACGCGAGAAATACAAATCAGCCGCGCCATTCAGTCGTAACCAACCCAAACAAAATCCCGGCACACCAGGTCGAAAACCTGGTGTTGGTCCATTCAAATACCGAACAGCACCCAGCCCCGAACAAATCACGAAAACCGTTCAAGTCCCACTCGAGCAAGACATCTGTGCATCGTGCGGCAACCCGCTTGAACCTGCTGGGTTTCGTTTGGCTTGGATCAGTGAACTGCCCGAATTAAACCCCGAAATCATCGAGTATCAATTGCAACAAAAAACCTGCACCAACTGCGGAATTACCGTGCAAGCCACACACCCAAGGATCAGCAGTAATCAAGTCGGAGCAACTGCGCGTCACGCCCTGCGTGCATTGCACGACGATTGGGTCCTCGAGTCCTCGCATTGGCACATGCCTTGCAGTACGAAATGGGTGTGACCGTCAGGAAAGTCCCAGCGGTCCTCATGCTGACGGTTGGTTTGCGAGTGACCCAAGGGGCATTGACGCAATCAGCGTTGAAATTCGCGGACAAGAACAACCTGATGGACGTGAAATATCAAGCGTTACGAGAGAACGTCAAGTACGCGAGTTTAGTCAACACCGATGACACCGGCTGGCGAGTCGCGGGCACAAATGCGTTCCTGATGGCCTTCAAAACGGCTTCGAGTCTCGTGTACCAAATCCTGGAGCAGCACCGAAGTAACGAAGTGCTCGAGGTGATCCCAGCGAATTTTGCTGGCGTGCTGGGCTGTGATCGCTTCTCGAGTTACGTCGTGCAACGCACGCATGGCGTGACGCGAAAGTTTTCGATCAAATCAAGCAGCAAAAATGTGTGGCGCACGTCCTGAAGAACATCCGGGATTTGCTCGAAGTCAGTAAGGGACGGGCTTGTGACTTTCCGAAAACAGTCCGAGCAATCTTCAAGGTGGCGTTGCGATTGCACGCAAGATTCGTTCGTGGCGATGTGACCGAAGAGGTCTTCGGTCGTGATGGTCGGGCACTCTCAAGGAAGCTGGGTCGGTTGTTGCGGGAACGACCAAAACCATTGACGAAACTGAACGAGCGTTTGCGACGTGGGTTGGCTTGGCATCACGCTCGAGGGTCGTTGTTACGGTTTTTGCTGGACTCGAATGTCAGTCCGACGAATAACGCGGCTGAGCGGGCTTTGAGACCAGCAGTGATTTTCAGGAAGTTGTGCGCTGGGAGTAAGAACTGGCGTGGTGCTCGTACTTTGGTGGCGTTTAAGAGCGTGATCGAGTCGGCGAAGTTATCGGGTTCAAGCGGTTTTGATGCGCTGGCAGCAACTTACGCACAACGCTAATCAGGTACCGAAAAACTTGCCCAGAGTATCCACTGTATCGCGAAGATGGCACCCTCGAAACCGATCCACCTCTCAGACCAAATAAACCCTGACCATCCCAACACTCGAGGCTTCACGCCCGTTCTGGAATGGCCCATTTTCGGGTCTGCCGTA
The DNA here is from genome assembly GCA_031418155.1 of Deinococcales bacterium. Taxonomy (GTDB): domain Bacteria; phylum Deinococcota; class Deinococci; order Deinococcales; family JAAFIG01; genus JANOWZ01. Next base: position 6,777 of record JANOWZ010000652.1, on the reverse strand, counting down.
CCCTCGAGATCAGCCATCGCTCGAGGGTATCTCGCTGTGCACGGCATCAAACGCGGCTCGAGATTTCCCTGAACCCTGGTGTGATTCATTCCTTCGAGTGACTGACGGTTGAAACTTGCCTGTTGCATCATGCCTCGGGTTCCTGGCCGCCATCGAACCCGTGTTTCACGAACATTTGAGTCCCGCAGGTGATGCGTGGACCCGGTGTTTCGTGGTCGCTCGAGCGTTTCTGGCTTGACCTTCTGCCAGCAGTTAACGCTGTGCGAATTTGACTTTACGCCCATTTAACGGGGGGGCGTGCAAGATCACCACAGCAGCAGTTGGGAATCACGCAGGCCCTCGGGTTGATGGTCCATCCGCAGCGGCCCGCAGGCAACACACCGATGCTCGAGGGGTGTTTTGCAGCCCCGTGAACGCTGAGGGCACAAGGGGGTGGTGTTCGTGTAGGCGCAGACGCTCGCAAGGTTTTGGCTTTCGGCACACGAAAAAAGGATGCAGCACTGGCCTGGAAACCCGCCGCATCCGAGGCTCCCCTGTTCAGGAGGAACACCATGAATCGTATCGCAAAAACCCTTCCGCAGTTGTTTGTGACCGCCGTTCTCGTTGCCGCCGCCGCCTGGTTTGGCGCTCGGGTGGCGGTGCAGCAGACGGAGGTCAAGGCCAAGCCGGGGTTGTTCATGCTGGTGGATGATCCGAAACCCTGTGCGAGTTGCTGAGCGCGAGTTGCTGATCTCGTTTCGTTGCGGGTGATGGGCATATCCTGTCACCCGCCATCGCTGTAGCATGTCTGTGGGGGGCAACGGATGAAGTTCTCTGAGGCGTGCATCACGTGCGACCTGCTCCTCGAGCAGGGTCAGTTTGATCGTGTCTTTTGGTTGCTCGGGCTGGTGTTGCCAAGCGTGCAGTCTGATGCGGAGTGGCAGCAGTTGCTCGAACGGATCGAACGGGTGCCTGAGGCCCATTGGTTGGAAGGTCTCGAGGCGGCGTTCGTCTGCGTGCGGGTTTTGAAAAGGAACCGCCGTTTGGACGAGGCGCTCGCTTTTGGGGCGCGGGTGCTGGCGCGGTTCGGTGCGGTTCGGGCGGCTTCGGTGCAGCTTGAATGTGCCGGGGCGTTGATCGAACTTCAACGTTATACACAGGCGCAACAGGTGCTTGAGGCTGCGATGCCGCACTTGCAGGGAGAGGATTTGGGCATGGCCTGCTCGAGGCTCGGGTTGACCCAGTTTCACCTGGGGCTGCCTTGGCAAGAATCTTTTGCGCGTGCGCGTGAATTGCTTTCCGGTCATCCGTTGGCCCGTGTGCTGACCGATCAGGGCTATTGTTTGGCGCAGAGCGGGCAGGGCGCGGAGGCGCGAAACGTCTGGCTCGAGGCCCTACCATTATTTGGCACGGATTCCCGGATGCTGGCGTGGGTGCGTTACAACTTGGGGATCAGTGCCTTGCGTGACCTGGACCCGGAGGCCGAACGACATTTTCTCGAGGCGGACCGTTTGACGCACAGGCCACAGGCGATGGGCTTGCGGTCGGCATCACTCAATGGCCTTGGTGCGACCCGGCGGATGTTGGGCGAGTGGGGCCGTGCCGCGTACATGTACCGTGCTGCGCTCGAGGTTGCAGGGGACGCGCACGACCGGCGCGAATCGTATTTTGGATTGTCGCGCACCCTGCGTTTGGCGGGGCGTTGCGGTGAGGCGTTGGAGGTGCTCGAGTTTGCGTTTATGGAACCCTCATTGGAACGCCATTCATTGCATTTGGCCCACGCGATGGTGTTCTTGCAACTCGAGGAACCGCAAAGGGCGAAGGCGGCGCTGGAACGGGTCGGGACGCTGGTCAGCGAATCGGACCGTTGGCTCGAACGGATCGCCCGTGGCGAACTCGCACGGCAGGAGGGCCAAGAGGATCTGGCCGTTTCAATGCTGGCTGGGTTGCCGATTGCGTCCTTGCACGCACGGGAAGAGGCTGGGGTTTTTGCTTCGTTGTTCGGCCTGCTGAAACGGGCCGGAAGGCCGGTTCCCGTACCGCTCGAGTACGTCAAGGGCATGAGCGTGCAGGTGCGTGCCTTGGGCGTGTTGCAAGTCAGTGTCAACGCCCGTCCGGTGTCGATTGCGCCGACCGGTCGGATCGGGGAGCTGCTGGTGTTTTTGCTCGAGCAGGGCGGGGCGGCCTCGTTGGAAAGCATTGGCGAGGCGTTGTACGCCGGTGTCGCGGGACGGCTTGATCCCAAACGGGTGCGCCAGTCGGTGTGGAAATTGGTGAACGGTTTGCGCGGGGCGCTCGGTTGGCAAGAAAGCGTGCTGGCATTGCGCGGCGCGTACCAGTTGGACCCGCACATCACCTGGTTGTACGACGTGCGGCAGGCCAGGGAACAGGGGCAGCTTGAGCGTGAATTTTTGAAGGGGATTTACTCGGATTGGGCGCTCGAGGTTGGACGGCAACTCAAGGCGTTGCGCTCCGATCAGCGGTCGCATCAAGAACTGAATTGAGGCTCGAGCACAGGATGGTGCGAACCTCGCCGCTGGCCGGGTTTTCGTCCGCGCCAGCACAGATTGACATGATGACGCTCAGCATTCATGAGTGTTACTGATCCAGAATGCCAAGGCGACGTTTGGTAGGCGGTCAAAGATCACAATTTGCACATCGGCTTTTACGGTTGTGTCACGACGCTGTGACCACACCGGCTTTCACATTGTCACGGGGCCATGAACTCGAACATCCATTGTGCAGCAGAGGTCCGTATGCGAAGAACCAGTTACCTCAAACGAGCCAGCCGTCGTTTTCTCGCGGGCACCAAATTCAAGACACCGTATCAGGCTGTGGAGGCCGGAGCGTGCAGCCTCGCAAGCTGGTCTCGGTTGCTGGCCGAAGAACGCGAGATCGAAGAGGCGTTTCAACTCGCACGCAAGAACGCGGAGCGTGAACGTCGGATTTTCCGCACCTTATCGGCGTGATTGGTCGGTGGCATTGCAACCCAAGTCGATGTGAATCAGCAGTGAGGCTCGAGCCGTGAGAAGCCCGAGCCTTTTTTGTTGCGAAATTCAGTTCGATAATTTCAAACCAAACTCGAGCCTGCCCTCGAGAAAGTCCACGTTGATGATCGAAGATTCTGGTACTTCTCCAGCCAGAATTTTCTTGGCCAGCGGTGTCTCGAGTTCACGACCAATTGCCCGTTTGAGTGGTCGTGCTCCAAATGCGGGATCGTAGCCGACACTTGCTAAATGGTCTTTGGCCGCATCCGTCAACTCGAGCGAAACCCGCCGTTCGTGCAACCTCGAGCGCAAACCGGAAAGTTGAATGTCCACGATGTCACGCATTTGATGGACGCTCAGCGCATCGAAGATCACGATTTCGTCCACGCGATTCAAGAACTCTGGACGGAAGTGTGATTGCAAGAGTTTTTGCACATCGTCGCGCACACCGCTGGTGATGCCACCGGCCCGTGCCGCCTCGAGAATGATTGGGCTGCCGATGTTGCTGGTCATGACGATCACCGTGTTGCGGAAATCCACGGTGCGTCCCTGCCCATCGGTCAATCGTCCATCATCCAAAACTTGCAGCAAGACGTTGAAGACATCCGGGTGCGCCTTCTCGATCTCGTCGAACAAAATCACGGCGTATGGGCGGCGGCGAATCGCTTCGGTCAGTTGCCCGCCCTCTTCAAAACCAACGTAACCGGGAGGTGCGCCGATCAACCTCGAGACGCTGTGTTTTTCCATGTACTCGCTCATGTCAATGCGAATCATGGCATCCTCGGTATCGAACAAAAACCCGGCCAGTGCTTTGGCCAATTCTGTTTTGCCCACACCGGTTGGCCCGAGGAACATGAACGATCCAATCGGACGTTTTGGATCGGACAATCCAGCCCGTGAGCGACGGATCGCATCGCTGACCGCACGGATCGCTTCTTCTTGCCCAATCACGCGCTTGTGCAATTCACCCTCGAGTCGCAAGAGTTTTTCGCGTTCACCCTCGAGCAATTTTGAAACTGGAATCCCAGTCCAACGCGAAACGATTTCGGCAATGTCGTCATCGGTAACTTGTTGGCTGGCGAATTTTGCGTTTTTGAGGCTGCGTTCAAACTCGAGCACTTCTTTTTCGAGTGCGGGCAGCGTGCCGTACTTCAATTCGGCGGCTTTGGAAAGGTCATACTCGCGTTCGGCCTTCTCGATTTGCGTGCGAACCACATCCAATTTCTCGCGTGCGTCCTTGAGTTTGACCAACTCGCTGCGTTCAGATTCCCATTCGCCACGCAAGCCGGAAACCTTCTCGGTCAGGGCTTTCAACTCGATGTCCAAATCCTCGAGCCGTCGCATCGAATCGTCATCTTTTTCTTTTGACAATGCCTGACGTTCAATCTCGAGTTGCAGTTTGCGCCGCTCGAGGCCATCGATTTCTTCCGGGCTACTCTCGAGTTGCATTCGCAATCGGGCCGCGCTTTCGTCGATCAAATCAATCGCTTTGTCAGGCAACTGCCGATCCGAAATATATCGCTGGGATAGGACTGCCGCCGCGACCAGGGCCGGATCGGTGATCTCGACGTTGTGATGCACCTGGTAGCGTTCCTTGATGCCGCGCAAAATGCTGATCGTGTCTTCGACGCTCGGTTCGTTCACATACACGGGTTGGAAACGCCGCTCGAGCGCCGCGTCTTTTTCGATCTCGCGGTATTCTTTCAAGGTCGTCGCGCCGATCAAATGCAATTCACCTCTCGCAAGAGCCGGTTTGAGCATGTTGCCCGCGTCGGGGCTGCCCTCGGTTTTGCCCGCGCCGACAATCGTGTGCAACTCGTCGATGAACAAAATCACTTCGCCCGCCGATTGCGTTGCCTCCTGCATCACGGCCTTGAGGCGTTCCTCGAACTCGCCACGAAATTTTGCGCCAGCCAAGAGCGTGCCAATTTGCAAACTGATGATGCGTTTGTGTTTCAGGCCGTCCGGGACATCGCCTTTGACGATGCGGCTCGCCAAACCTTCGGCGACGGCAGTCTTGCCGACACCGGGTTCGCCAATCAAGACCGGATTGTTTTTCGTGCGGCGCAACAAAATTTGCATGATCCGGCGAATCTCTTCGTCGCGGCCAATCACAGGGTCAAGCTTGCCCTCCGTAGCGAGTTGCGTCAGGTCAATGCCGTATTTCTCGAGGCTTTCGTAATTTTGTTCGGCGGTTTTGGAATCCACTTTTTTTCCTCCGCGTTGCTTCTCGAGCGCTATCTTCAACTCTCGAGCCGATGGCAGGTCGTTGCCGGAATGCTGATCGCGCATCGCCAGAAACAGCGTGTCGATGCCGACGAAACTGTCGCCGAATTCTTGAGCGGTTTTCTCGGCCTTCTCGAAGCCTTTGGCGGTGTCTTGCGCGACGTACTGGCCGCTGGCGGCATCGCCGGAGATTTTGGGCAATTTATTCAGGAATGTCTCCAGCGAGGCTTTGACGGCCTTCGTGTCGCGTCCGGCGAGTTCCACAGCGCGGGCGGCGGGCGAGTCGTTTGCCTCGAGTGCCGCGAGCAGCACATGGGCGGGCAAAATCTGCGAATGCCCTCGGGTTTGGGCGCTGGATTGCGCGGCCTGCACGGTTTGCAGGGCGAGTTCGGTGAATTTTTCTGGGTTCATGGGTGCTGCTCCTACTCAGGCAGGAAAATGGCTCGAGATCAGGCTCGAGCTTGAAGTGACTACATGATAAGACTTGAGTGTTGTATTGTCAAGTTTAATGATTTTGATTGGCTCGAGTTTGGGGCAGATGGAATGCTTAATCCTTGACGTAAATTGAACCAATACCGCCAAAGGCATCGACCTGCCAGACGCGAATGTGGACATCAAAGTCACGAGCATCAACCACAATCGTCACGCCCGATTCCTGTGGCCCGCAGGTGAACAGTGTTGCTGACTTGGTGCAACCTCTCCGTTAAACTCGCGCAAACTCGAGCGCCGCATTCGCCAACAATTCTGCCGCAAGCGGCAGTGCGCGTTCATCATCAAAATCGAAGCCCGAGTGATGGTGTGGTTTGTTGCGCCCGGTGCTCGCGTCGTTGCTGCCGACAAAAAAGTACACGCCGGGACGACGCGACAAAAATTCCGACATGTCATCGCCGCCCATCGTTGGCTCAGCGAGTTGAACCTCAGAAATCTTGCTCGAGACTTGGCGGAAGCGTTCGGTCAACGCGGCATCATTCACAACAGGTGGCGGTGCAGCGAACCATTCAACCAGAGCACGACCACCCAAGGCGCTCGAGAGGCCCGCACTCAGTTCCTCAATTCGACGGATCAAGTGCTTGCGCAATTCTGGATTAAACGTCCGCAGTGTGCCGCGCAACTCCGCCGATTCCGGGATGATGTTGTGTGCCCCCTGACCCGCAATGACCGTCGTGATGCTGATGACACTCGTTTGGATCGGATCGGTTTCCCTCGAGACGAGCGTCTGCAAAGCCGTGATCAGGTGCGCTGCAATCACCACCGGATCAACCGCCCGGTGCGGCAGTGCCGCGTGACCACCGCTGCCGCCAACATGGATGATGAACGAATCCGGCGCGGCCATCACCGGACCGGGCCGCACACCGACCCAACCAACCGGCATGTCATTCCACAAATGCAAACCCACCACTGCATCGACACCCTCGAGCATGTTCGGGCTGTCCTCGAGCATTCGGGTTGCGCCATTCACGATTTCTTCGGCGGGTTGAAAGACGAAACGAAAATTTCCGGTCAGGTCTGACCTGTGCTTGGCGAACAAACTGGCGACGTGCGCGGCGATGCTGGCATGACCATCGTGCCCACAGGCGTGCATCGC
>JANOWZ010000651.1:0-5556 GCA_031418155.1 Deinococcales bacterium | reverse complement strand
CTGAAGGGACCTTCCAGCGTTCACTCGAGGTGCCAGAAAGCATTGAACCCGGCTCGGCTGTTGCGCAGTACCGTGCGGGGCAGCTCGAGGTTCGGTTTCGCAAGTTGGGACGCACAATCACGGTTGAACCGGGATAAGGGCTAGAGAAAAGTAAAAGCAGATGAAAGAGGCGATCCCGCCTGTTAGGTGCGTCTTGGGATCAAGAAGAAAGTAACCGCCAAAATCAAAATCTCGAGCCTTTACTTTCGTCTTTCCTCTCGCTGTTCGCCCTTCACAGAACCTTCGAGAATCGCGGGAACAATCTGGGTTCGAGCCTCGTACCGTAAGGCATGACAAACGAAATGACCGATACAGATTTGATCCAAGCCGACAAACCCGCCAAAGCTGACTCGAGCACAGCCAACTCGAGCACCGCCAACAACGACAAAACTTACGGCATGATCTGCCACCTGAGCGCCTTCGCCGCTTACGTGCTGCCGGTTGCCGGAGCATTGGTCGGACCATTGGTCGCCTGGATGGTCCTCAAGGACCGCTCGAGTTTTGCCGATCAGCATGGCAAGGAATCGTTGAACTTTCAGTTGACGCTCGCGCTCGTGTCTGCCGTGGCGATTGGGCTGACATTGGTGACGCTCGGGTTGGCTGCGATCATCCTCTGGCCGTTGCTGTTCGTGCTGCCGATTGTGCAGGCGATTTTCGTGGTGCTTGCCACGATTGCGGCGGGCAACGGAGAAAAGTACGAGTACCCGTTAACGGTCCGGTTCTTGAAGTAAAAGCAGAGAAAAGAGGAAAGTAAAGGCTCGAGCCCTTACTTTCCTCTTCTGTTTCTTTAATCTTTCCTCTGCGTTTCAATTCCAACTGACGCTGCCATAGGTTTGGGCTCGAGATTGCCCCGTGCCGAAGATCACGATGGGGCAGCCGACGAGTTCTTCGATTCGTCCGATGTAATTCAACACGGATTTCGGCAGGTCTTTGCGTTCGGTGATGCCGTCCAGGTGGCCCCATCCGGGCATTTCCTCGAGGACCGCGTTGCCGTTCGCGTCGTGATCGATGCCGAGTTTGACGGTTTCAAATCCGGCCAGGAAGTCAAGTTTGGTCAATGCCAACCCATCCATACCGTTGACTTCGACGGCGTATTTCACGAGCTTGGTATCGAACCAACCCATGCGTCGTGGGCGGCCCGTGGTCGTGCCGTATTCCGATCCTGGCGCGTCGCGTTCGCCGCGCAAGCGATCCTCGAGTTCGCCGAAAACTTCTGTGGGAAATGGACCGTGACCGACTCGTGAAGTGAAGGCTTTGGCAACGCCGAAAACCTTGTTGATGTGCTTGTGGTTGACCCCGGCACCGACGATCACACCACCGACGGTCGGGTGGCTCGAGGTCACGAACGGGTACGTGCCGTAATTCAAATCAAGCAGGGTGGCTTGTGCGCCCTCGAACAGGACATTCTGGTTTTTGGCGAGCCCCTCGCGCAGCATCGAACCGGTGTCACGCACGAATGGCATCAGGATTTCTCGGACTTCGGCCATGTCGGCGTAAGCGCGATCCACGCTGGTCCAACCGACTCCGGCGGTGCTGTTTGGTTTGGCTTCAATCAAACGCTCGAGGCGTTCACGCAGCGTGTCTGGGTTCTCGAGGTCTCCGGCGCGAATGCCGACGCGACGCGCCCGGTCTGCGTAGGCGGGACCAATACCACGCCCGGTGGTGCCGACGAAATCTTTTTTGCCATCGACTAATTTGTGATGCGGCAAGACCAGGTGCGCCCGATCAGAGACGTAAATTTCGGGTTTCAGCCCGTGCGATTTGATGTACTCGAGTTCCTCTTTGAACTTCCACGGGTCGATCACCATGCCATCGGCCAGGATCGATTTGGCCTGCTGGTGCAACACACCGCTCGGAAAGAGGTTGAGTTTGTAGGTCACATCCGGCAGGACAATCGTGTGACCGGCGTTCGCGCCGCCCTGATAACGCACAACGAAATCGGCTTCAGGCGCGAGGAAATCGACGACTTTTCCTTTGCCTTCGTCACCCCATTGCGACCCGATGATGACAATTCCCGGCATGTTTTCCTTTCAAACCTCGAGCCCGTGCGGGCGACAAAATAAAATCACGGCGCTCTTCGCGCCGTGATCGAGTTTAACATTTTTTGAGATTGATGGTCAGCTTCAGATCATCAGGTGCAGAGGGTTCTCGAGGGCCGCAGCAACCCGTTCGAGGAAGCCTGAACCGGCCACAGCCGAATACTTGCCCGCAAGCGTCAAGGTGGCGCTCTCGCCATTGATGCTGTCCAACGTCAAGAGTGCGCCCTGCACTGGAACAACGATCTCATCGCTCGAGTTCGCGGCATCCATGACCAACAAATCCGCATGCGAGGCGGCATGTCCAGCCTGGGTGACACCAGTCACGATGTCGCGGAATGAACCTTCAAGCGCTGGTGTCTGGAGTGTAACCAGTTGACCTTCCTCGAGACAGGCGAGCGCGATTTGGTTTGCCCCCTCAAGTTTGGCGCGGCTGGCGGCACGGGCGAGGAACGCATTTGCAGGCACGCCGGAACCGTCCACCGCACCGGTCAGGCTGCCGAGGGTTTCTTTCAGGGCGGTCGGGTTGAAGGTACGGCGCAATACGCTCAGCGTGAAGAAATCACGGGTGGCAGCGACGGCGGCAGGCATTTCTGTCGGGGTTGGAACAGGCGTGGCGATCCAAGGTGCGGCGACTGGCTCGGCAACAGGTTCGACGATTGGTGCTGGAGCCGCTTCAACGACCGGTTCGAACACTGGCGCAGGTTCGCTATATGCGACCGCTGTGGCAACGATGGCTGCCGCGCCGAAGGCTCCTGCGGCGTAACCGGGTTGAAATCCGGGCACGACGGGTTCAGGAGCAAAAACGGGTTCGGGCTCGACATGGACCGGTTCCGGTTCAACATGTACAGGCTCCACAGGCATGGGTTCGGGTTCAACATGGATGGGTTCCGGCTCGAGAACAGGCTCAGGTGTGAACTCAAAGGCTGGGACGGCAGGAACCTCTGGAACAACAGGAGCGGCCTCGAATGCGGGGGCTGCGATTTCACTCATGTCAGGCATTGGAATCTGCGGCTGGAAAACGGGTTCTGGGATTGGGTCGGCCTGAATGGGCTCAACGTAAACCGGCTCGAGAACCGGTTCTGGCTCGAGGGTCGCGGCAACGGCGGGTTTTTCCTCGTCGAGCGCATCGAGGTCCAGATCGAAAATTGCATCGTCGAACTCGTCGTTCGCGGCAACGGCGGCGGCAGCCGAAAGCGGTTCGGCTTCAAACGACGGCATGGCTGGCGCGGCCTCTGGCATGGCGGGTGGATCAAACGATGGCGACATGAACGCGGGCGACTCGAACGATGGAACCGCATCAAAATCTGGCATGGGTGGCGCGGGTGGTGCACTGCCCAACAGGGAGCTGAGGTCCACACCCTCTTTTGCCAATGAAGCACTCGCGCCAGCCAAGTTGCTGATGCCATCCAGTCCCGGCAACGCACCGAAATCCGCACCCGGACCCGGATCGGGTTCGGAAACATCGGCCAGGGTCGGCAGGTCCGCATCACCGGACATGATCTTGGCGAGGTAATTCAAAATGTCGCGTTCAATCACGCGACCTTCCGGGCCGGTCCCAGAAATAAGGCGCCAATCAATCGAGTTTTCTTCCGCCAATCGTTTCGCCAACGGCGAGATTTTTACGTTGTCCATCGCGTCCCCCCTGAGGCTCGAGCGCATCGTCTGCGAGCGGTTTATTTCTTACTTCACCAACATGCAGTATCACAATAGCAGAATTCAAGGGCCGTGTGAGTTCATTTTTCGCGCCAGCACGTCATTCATCCAAGAAAACAGGCGAAATCCTCGAGTGGCATCGTGTTTTTTGTGATAACTCACGCACCTGACGTACTCTTTAGGCATGTGGTTGACCGCGCCGAACCTTCAAAGTACCCACGGATTCTCGACCAGGAACAGCCAAAACTTGTCCGTGCGCGTTGGGGATGACCTCGAAACAGTGCTCGAGAATCGAAAACGGGCACTCGAGGCATTGAAGCTTGTGCCGAAACGCACAATGCTCGTGAAACAGACCCATTCTGGCGATGTCCTGCGCGTGACCCCGGAATTGCTCGAGGATTCTGGGAAACTCGAGGCGGATGCGATGGTCAGTTCGGATTCGCTGGCACTGGCGATTGAAACCGCTGATTGCTACCCGATCTTGCTCGAGGATCGGGTAGCAGGCGTGATTGGCGCTGCGCACGCCGGTTGGCGTGGCACGGTCGCGGGCATTGCCCGGAACACACTCGAGGCGATGATCGAACTCGGAGCGGACCCGACTCGAGTGCGGGCGGCGATTGGACCTGGGATTTGCGCCAAGAATTACGAGGTCAGCCAGGATTTGCGTGATCGGTTTCTCGAGGCCAACTTTCCAAAACACATCTGGTCTCGAGAGAACCAAAACTGGCACGTTGATCTGGCCGAGGCGAACCGTTGGTTGCTCAAGCATTCTGGCGTGCCTCGAGAATCCATCTGGGTTTCTGGCGCGTGCAGCACCGAGGCGCAATTCTTCTCGTACCGGCGCGATGCTGGGGTCACTGGACGAATGTGGGCCGTAATAGCACAATGAGAATCCCACCGTGCTGAAACTCCTCTCCCCCACCCACCGTTTGAATCGAACGCTCGAGATCACCCCCGAATGGATGCGAAAGCATCAACTCGAGGGTTTGCTGATCGACATTGACAACACGCTTGTGCCGTTCAGCTTCGAAGGTGATCTGCCCGAAACGCTCGAGTGGGCACACATGATGCGGGCCGCGAACATCCCGATGCGAATCGTCTCCAATGCCGCACCGGACCGGATTGAACGTTGGAGTGCCAAACTCGAGATTCTGGCGGTCGGCATGATTGGTCGCGGCACGGGCGGCAAGCCGCTTCCTGGAGCGTTTCGCAAAGCTGTCGCTGAACTCGGACTCGAGGCTGCCTGCGTGGCGATGGTGGGCGATCAAGTCTTCACCGATGTTCTGGGTGGAAACTGGGCGGGTTGCAAAACGATCCTCGTCAAACCGCTTTCGGACAATTCATTGCCGCACACCAAGCTTGTGCGGCATCTCGAGGCTCGGGTGTTGGGCGAAAAAAAATAGGCTCGAGCCCTCGACCCTTGTCACCCCCTACTTCGCAGGGGGTAGCCGCGTCAGCGGCGGGGGTCGCGCACAAGCAAGCCGTCGTTCCCATTGTGCGCGACCCCACCGTCTCGAGCTTCGCTCGATCCACCTCCCCGTCTTGCTCCAACACCAGCACCTTCGGGCTTGGGGCGCTACTGTGCAGGGGAGGCCCGAAAGAACGCGCCGCTCGAGAAATCCAACCTCGAGCGGCGCTTTGAACTTCTACCGGTGTTTAATCCCCGGCGATTGGTGCTGGTGCGGCTGGTGCAATCGGTGCACGGCGGTCTGGGCGAAGGTCGCCATCGGCCACCTTCTCGCGCAGGCGTTCGTCGAGCACTTGCGTTTCGCGCACGCCGTCCAAGCCCGTTCCGGCTGGGATCAACTTGCCGAGGATGACGTTT
>JANOWZ010000650.1:0-3164 GCA_031418155.1 Deinococcales bacterium | reverse complement strand
GACATTCAAAAAATCATGCAAACCTACCAGCAACGCGACGTGCTCGAGAAGTATTCGGCCCTGGCCAGCCTTGAGCAGATCGAAGCGAACGACTTCAACTTGAACATCCAGCGATACGTAGACACGTTTGAAGCCGAAGCCTAAATCGATGTCAAAGCCGTGCAAGGTCAGATCGACACGCTCGAGGAAGAATGGCAGCAGGCACGTTTGAAAATGAAAGGTTTTCTCAAGGAATTGGGGTTGGTGTGAACCAACCTGCTACACTGCCAAACATGACCAACGAACTGACCTTTGAGGACGTGCAGCACGCCAGTCACGGCGCAGCCGAAGATGCCGTGACCGAACTGCTCGAACATGGCATCCCCTTGTTCTACGTCGAAAACCAAACGGACGTGCTCGAACAAGCCAACGGACAACGATTCGAGATCGAATACACGCAACTCGCTCGAGGCGCATACCGCATCGTGCGCGAACTGCCCCGCATGGCATGACCCCAAGACCGAAACTCCTGATCGTCGCTGGAGCCAACGGCAGCGGCAAAAGCACCCTGACCAAACGCTGGAAACACCGCTTTCACAACCGGCTTGGACCGGTCTTGGACGCAGACGCCATCGCCAAAACAATCAACCCGACCAACCCGACACAGGCCAGCATTCAAGCTGCCCGAACTGTCCTGACCAGCATCACGCAATTGCTCAAGGAACGCTCCAGCTTCGTGATCGAAACCACGCTCTCAGACCGAAACCGTCACCTGGACCTGATCGAACGCGCCCACGATCAGCACTATCGCGTCTGGTTGTTGTACGTCGGGCTGGAAAAACCAGAACTGCACCTGAACCGCGTCGCGGATCGCGTCCGGGCAGGAGGTCACGACGTGCCCGACACTGACATTTTGCGCCGCCTGCACCGCAGCCTGAACAACCTGCCCGAAACCTTGCGCCGCGCAGACCGGGCGTTGCTGTACGACAACTCGGGCCGATCCATGCGCCTCGTGACCAGCGTACAATCGGGCATGACCAAGGCCGTGACAGAGTTGGGTTGGTGGACACCCATCCTGAAACAACTCGAGGAGTTAGGACCGGCATGAACCTCGAGCGAAACAGAGAACACCCAACGAATTTGCGGCACAATTCAAATCAAAAAAGAGTCCCACAGCTTGTGGGACAAACTCGAGACTTTTTTCGGCGTTGGAATGACTTGAAAACTGATCATTCAACAAATTTCGAGCAGACCACCATTTACATTCTGAATTTGAGCCACAACCCGTGGCACGATTTCACTCAAGCGATTTGTCGCACAGCCTGTGCGACAATTTCTCGGAGTATTGTTGCGCCTCGAAAATCAGGAATCAGAATGAACCTCGAGAATCCCAAGGGCGTGAATTGAACCGTGGCCCGAGCCCTCGATCCCGAACGCGAGCAGCGAATTGACTATGAAATTGTGGTGGATTGCTACGACGAGTACGAGGTGGCAATGGGTTGGTTCACCTACCTGGATGAAAACTTGCCATTCCCGTTCCAGGCCACGTACCACCCGGACGGCGAGAACCCCCGGCAGGTGATGGTGTTGGCGCTCGAGTATGACGAAGATGACCTGGAATCTTCAGCGTTGGCGTTTGATGTTGAAATTGATGACGATGGCGAGGCCTGGGCGTTGCTCGAGGACATCACGCCGTCGGATTCCTTGCCGGATGCGTTGCGGGCGGTTGAGGATTGGCGTTATTGGTTGGCTCGAGGGCAGGCGTGAGGAGTTGAAATTGTGATCCCCGAAGGCTGGCAAGCGAAGACCCTTGGCGATGTCTTGACACTTCAACGTGGTTACGATTTACCAAGCACACAACGAAAAGTAGGAGAAAATCCCATAACCTCATCAGGGGGAATTTCGGGCTGGCACGAAAAAGCGCAAGCGACACCACCAGGAATTGTTACAGGCCGATACGGAACAATCGGCGAAGTGTTGTACGTTGAAGTCGATTTCTGGCCCCTAAATACAACCCTGTATGTAAAGGATTTTAAGGGAAATTATCCCAAATATTTGTTCTATCTTCTGAACTTACGCACGCGAAATCTGGCAGAAATTTTAGAACCGGCGCGACTCGAATTCTCGAGACCCAAAATCGACCATTTGCTCATTTAACGCTCAGAGATGAGGGTTTTGGATTTAGATTTCGTAACCACTGTGTATCTGCAATCAAGATTTGAAGCAATCGAGAAGTGACTCAGAATTAGGCTGCGTAACTTCAGTCATATCAAGCCAGGACTTCACCTCAGTTATTAGCGGTTCAGGACAACCACAAATTACGAAATCACCAATCGAGACTTGGGAGATATTTTTTGCTTCCGATATTCTCGAGCAGTCCCGTATCGCCGAAGTTCTCACCACGCTGGACACCGAACTCGAGGGATTGCGGGGTCAACTGGAACGGGTCAAAACGCAGAAAAAAGGCTTGATGCAACAACTCTTGACCGGCAAGGTTCGGGTCAAGCGTTAGATTCCTTACTTGGTTCTGCGATTCAGAATGGTACTCTTTAATCAAGGAGAATTCCATGACCTTCAAAGCCACCTTGACCAGCAAAGGACAACTCACGCTTCCCAAAGCGATTCGGGATCACTTCAACCTGCACGAAGGGGATCACCTGCTTTTGGACCTTCAAGGTGATCGTCTCGAACTGCGGGTCTTGCCACAGCACACCATTGATCAGATTTTTGATGCCTTGCCGGTCACGCCACAACCGGCGCTCGAGGACGAACAGATTGCAACCCGCTACGGTCAACATCGTCTTGAACGGCACGAACGGGCGAAATAACCGTGTCAGCGATCACGACGGTGTTGCTGGATTCCAACGTGCTCTTACGGTTTATCACCAAGGACATCGCAGAAAGGGCCGAGCTTGCCAAAGCCTTGCTCAAACGTGGCGAGGTTGGCGAGCTTCGTTTGATCCTGCACCCAATGGTCGTGGCCGAAGTGGTCTACATCCTGCGGGCGCATTACAAATTCACTCACGAACAACTCGAGACGGTGCTGCTGCAATTGATCGGTTCTGGCGCGTTTGAAACCCTCGAGCGTCCACTGGTCGAACGGGCCTTGATGATGGTCACGAAACACAACATCGATTTCGAGGATGCGTACTTCGATGTCCTGGCCGATGTTGAAGGTTGGCTGG
>JANOWZ010000649.1:0-5446 GCA_031418155.1 Deinococcales bacterium | reverse complement strand
ACGCATTTGCACGGCGATCACGCGGGCGGATTGCCGCAACTCGAGGGGGCCAGAATTTTGGTGGCGAAAAAAGAATTCGAGAACGCCTTCAGTTTGATGGGACGCATCTCAAGTATTCCCGAAACGCTGCCCGCGAATTTCAAACCCGAACTGTTTGAATTCACCTCAAGTCCGATTCAGAACTTCGCACAGTCATACCCGCTTGTCGAAAATGTCTGGGTGATTCCGACACCGGGACACACGAACAACCATGTTTCCGTGCTGGTCAAACGCGACGAGCATTGGATTGTCGTTGCGGGCGATGCCGCGTACTCGCAGGCGCAAATGCTGCGCGAAGACATGGATGGCATGAACATGAATCCTCGAGCGACTGTTCAGAGCGTGCGCGAAATCAAAGCGTTTTGCGCACACAACGAAACCATTTTCCTGCCGTGTCACGATCCAGAATCCGCCCGTCGGCTCGAGAGCCTCGAGTTCGTTCAGGTGTGAGCGTGATACGTTTCTGACATGCCTGAGACGCTATCACCCGTGCCATTCCTGCAAGACCTGATCCGCACGCCCAGCATGCCCGGAGAGGAGGCGCAAATCGCCGCCCACGTGCTCGAGGAGATGCGCAAGCTTGGATTTGATGCCGCTTGGACGGACGCGAAAGGCAACGCCTTCGGTCTGTATCGCGGTCTCGAGCGCGGCCCCGCGTGGATGCTGATGACGCACCTCGATCACATTGACGTTGGCGACCTGAGCCTATGGGAGCATCCACCATTCGCCGGAATTCTCGAGAACGGCATCGTGCATGGGCGTGGCGCGGTGGACATCAAAGGGCAACTCGCCACACACGTTTACACGGTGGCAAACATGATCGCTCGAGGTGTCAAACCCAAACGTGACATCGTGGTTGTCGCCCCCGTGTTTGAAGAAATCGGCGGCGAGGGCGCAGAGTACATGTGCAAACATTTACCCCTGCAAACCCCGGACGGCTCGAACATTTCGTTTGGAGCCTGCATTGTTGCCGAACCCAGCAGCAACCGCGTCATGCTCGGACATCGTGGCGTGTCTCGAGCCACTGTCAGTTTTCATGGCGAGGCGCACCACGCAAGCTTCGGGCTGTACGACAAGAATCCGCATTTTGCAGTCGGAAAATTTCTCGAGCGTTTAAGTAAATTCGTCATGCCGACACATCCGGTGCTCGGCTCGAGTTCAATCAGCCCGACGGTCATCCATGCCGATACAGCCTCGAACAACTTGACTCCGAACCGAATTGACCTGGTACTTGATTGGCGCACCACCAGCGAAACCGGCGATGACGTGCGTGAGATTCTCCGTAGCCTGACAGAAGGTTTGCCCGCCATATTTGAAAGCTACGACGATTGGGATTCTGGTTCCGGTGGCCTGAAACAACCTGGCTTCTACACGGAGGCGACCAATCCACTCGTGCAACAACTGCAAGCTGCCGTGCTCGAGAAAAACCCGAACGCGCTCGAGCCTGGAATCTGGCAGTTTGCCACCGACGGACGGCACACGCAGGCCGCAGGCATTCCCACGGTTGGTTTCGGACCCGGCGATGGAACCCTCGCGCACACCACCCGAGAACGCATTGAAGTCGCCGAGATGACCTGGCACATGGAAGTCCTCGAGAAATTCCTGCTCTCGCACACGCCTTAAGAGCCAGGGAAAAGGTTAACGAGGAAAGGGAAAAGTAAGGGCTAAACAAAGACATCGGAACTCGAGCCGTTCGTTTCCTCTCGGTATTTTTCGGCTCGAGCCACGACGATGAATTCGCCATCTTGGTGACCAATCGGGTCTCGGTTCCAGCCACCATAAATCTGTTCGACTTCAAAGCCAGCAGCGTTGAGTGGTGAGCGGAGTTCTTGTTCGCTGCGAAAACGCAGTGTGCTCCTGCTGAGCAATTCCTCGCTCGAGTCCGAGAACTGGTAGTGAATCACGAAGGTCACGTTGTCGCCTGTCAGGTCCACAACCTCGATCCAAAGCTTGACCGTGCGATCATCGGGCAGGGTGATCTGCTCGCGGGAATCGACCGGGTTCCATGCCTCCCAACCTCGAGCGTTCGGATCGCGAGAATCGAACGCCAATCGTCCACCTGGAACCAATGCTTGCCGAAACCGGGTCAGGGCTTGCGTCCACTCGAGGTCCGTGACCAGAAATTGCGCCACGTGGCTGTTCATCACGATCAGGTCGAACCCGGCGCTCGGCAGGATTTCGTGCGAACCCTCGAGCCAGGTCACGCGTTCTGCGCCAGGTTTGGCTCGGGCAGCCTCGAGCGAATTGCTGGCCGAATCAACGCCGGTGACATGATGGCCTGCGGCGGCCAAAGCAATCGCCAAACGGCCCGTGCCGCAACCAAAATCCAGCACTCGAGCCTGAGGTGTCTGGTCTGCCAACGCCATAAAGAAGTCATCCGGTGGCCCCCACGGACACCACGGATCGTAAATCGGGACCAACCTCGGATCGTTGAATTCCGCATTTCGGATGGCATCACCGTTCATGCCAGAACGATACGCTCGAGCCAGATGGCGCGAATCCGACGAATGGCTTACCCATCCGGCCTTTTGACCTTTTCCCAAACCGCTTTTCCCTGTACAATCCCGATCTGTATGGAACGAACTTACGCAATGGTCAAACCCGACGGTGTGCGCCGAGGCCTCACCGGAGAAATTCTCGCCCGTATCGAACGCAAAGGCTTCAAAATCGTTGGCTTGAAGCAACTCGTGATCCCTCGAGCCCTCGCCGAACAACATTATGGCGAGCACGCTGGCAAGCCCTTCTTTGATGGTCTGGTGAACTTCATCACTGGCGGTCCAGTCGTTGCCATCGCGTTAGAGGGTCCAAACGTCATTTTGGAACTGCGAAAAATGATGGGCGCAACCAACCCCAAAGATGCCACCCCAGGCACCTTCCGAGGCGATTACGCCACCACCATCGACGAGAACATCATTCACGGCAGCGCCAATAGCGACGATGCCGCTCGAGAATTAGGCTTGTTCTTCGGTGGCGCAGGCGAACTGCTCTAACCCTTCAATCTCGAGCCTCAAAAGAATCCCGGCCTAGTGCACCGCCACCTTGATTTCTACGTATTACTTCGTATACTCCGAAATCCGTTGGCGCTGCACTGGACACTACTCCCGTTGGTCGGGTGATTTTGAGAAAACCACTCAAAATCACCGTGGTCTTGCACTAGAGTCGGGATTTTGACATGTACCTCCCCCGTTGGGGGAGGGCGCTGCCGAAGCGACCCAAGCCCGTCAGGTGCTGGTTTCAGGGTCAAGAAGGCAGCCGGGTAGGGGTGCCACCCCACCCCAGCGTCTACTCATCGTCTCGAGATCAAACCGTCAGTTTTGCCTTTCGGGTTTTCCGGGATGAAAGCCCAGCAAAAGTCTGTTAAACTCGAGTCATCAGGGCAAACGCCCAACCGCTCTTCCCGGAGGTTCTCGAGATGATTTTACGTTGGATCTATCAATTGACTGCTGTTGCTTGCTTTCTGATTGCCGCGTGGTGCCTCGTCGGCGGGTTCTCCAACGGTGGCGGTTTCGACGGCATCATCTTGGGCGCGATGAGCGCTTTGTTCATGGCCGTGACGGGTTACGCGATCTGGAAGTTCGCCATTGGACCAGCCGAGGCGGGCATCAAAGTTTTGGGTGTGGATGCGAAGGCGTTGCTCGAGAAAGAGGCTTCGTTGCAACGCAAACCGCAAAAAGCCGCCCGTTAAAGCCGCATGTCGATTCTGTGGGTTCTGGCTTTTCTGGCCGCCGTGTTCGTCGCGGCGGCGTTTTACTACGCGGTGAAATACACGAACGGCAAGGTTTTTCCTTCGCGCCGTGACAAGCTCTTGCGCAAAACGGGGCCGCTCGCCAGTGCGAAACTCGAGGATGCGAACTTGCGATTTTTTGTGGAGACCGGCGGGCGCAAGCGCGTGACGTTGAACGCCGTGTACCGTTACGAGGTTCAAGGCTCGAGTTACACCCTCACACTGCCGATTGATTCGAGCAAACTGTCCGGCCCGGAGATCACTGCCGCCGTGACCCGCCGTGAAGTGATTGCCGAGGATGCCGAACGGTCATTCCCGGAAAGCTTGACGCTCGAGGATGGAACCCGTTTGGATGGGCGCGAAACGATTCGTCAGCATTACCTCGAGCGATTGCGCAACCAACGGCCTGAGGTTCAAGTCTTGTACGACAAGTACAGCCCCGCATTGTCCACCGTGCGCGACTGGCGTTAAGTGACCATCAAGAATAAACCCTGGTTGGCTCGAGCCTGATCGATTGCTGTTAAACTCGGGCCATGAAACTCGTGCGTTTTGCTGATCCAAATTCCTCGAATCCGACCTGGGGCGAACTCGAGGGTGACAAGGTTCACTTAATTTCTTTCTCGGACGCAGAGATGAGCAGTTGGACGCGCACCGGGCAGTCTTTTGCGGCCTCGAGCGTGACGATGCTGGTGCCTGCCAATCCGTCGAAGATCGTTTGTGTGGGCCGAAATTACGCGGCACACGCGGCAGAACTCGGCAATGAGGTTTTGAAAGAACCAGGATTGTTCCTGAAAGCCCCAAACACATTGACCACGACTGGCGACACGGTTCCGTACCCGTTCTTTTCCGATAGCTTTCATTTTGAGGGCGAGTTGGGTTTGGTCATCAGCAAGCGGGCCAGCACAATCTCGAGGGAGAACGCCCTCGAGCACATTCTCGGGTACACCTGCGCGTTGGATTTGACGGCCCGAGACAAGCAGAAAACCGATTTGCAATGGTTTCGCGCAAAATCGAGCGACAAGTTCTTGCCATTCGGACCTCACCTCGAGACGGACATTGGTGATGTCACGAACGTTCGCGTTCAGACCCGAGTGAACGGCACGACCCGGCAAGATGGCAGCACTGCACTGATGCTTTTTCCGATTGCCACAGTGCTCGAGTACGTTTCGCAATTCATGACGCTCGAACCGGGCGATGTGGTCATCACTGGCACACCTGAAGGGGTCGGAGCGCTCGAGGTTGGGGATCAAATCGAGGTTGAGGTTTCTGGCGTTGGTGTGCTGCGTGCGAACATTGGGGTGAAAGCGTAAACTCGCGCATGTCCCAGGCTGAAATCCACGCCATCGACCTCGAGTACATGGGGGCGAACGAAGTCATCGCCAGTCATGTCATCCCCAGCGATGATGGTTTGGTCGTGGTCGATTGCGGCCCGAGTTCGACCCTGCCAAAATTGATCGAGGGCGTGACCCACATGGGTTTTGAACCCCGAGACATCCGGCATGTCTTGTTGACACACATTCATTTGGATCACGCGGGCGCAGCGGGAACGCTTGCTCGAGAGTTTGGCGCGAAGGTTTACGTTCACAAGAACGGTGCGGGTCACATGGAACGCCCAGAAAAATTGATCGAATCGGCCACACGCATTTACGGCGAGATGATGGATTCGTTGTGGGGCAAATTCGA
>JANOWZ010000648.1:0-1823 GCA_031418155.1 Deinococcales bacterium | reverse complement strand
ATCGCCTGAAGCCGCGAACGTCTCGAAGGTACGCTTGAATGGTGCTTGGGCTGCGACCGCGTTCGCTTTTCAGGTAATGCGAATACGTGACCTCGAGTTGTGTTGGTTCGGTTGGTTGTTTTTTCGGGGCGCTCATGGTTTTGATCTCCTGGAGTCCTGTTGGTGCTCGAGGTTCGGGCGGTTGAAAGCTGGTTTTTTGGATTGTACCAGAAATAAGTATTTCTGGTCGTTATTATTCACTCGGTCCGAACAGTTAAGCAGGCTGTGCTGAACGGGATGGTTTTGCAATTTGAAGCATTCTGGCTGGGATCGCTTGAAATTTAACGATCAGAAACACAGGTTTACGACCAGAAATACACCGATTTGAGCAGGGAATCGGACAAGGGAGAAACCTGGCCTTCGGGGAAACTTGCACCCTTTGATGCCCACTTAAGAACTTTGAAACACCCGAACCCCCAGAATGCCCAGCATGGAGATTCCAGCCGAGTTTCAAAGTTTTAAAGTCAAGTCGGTGGCGCAAGCGCTCGAGGTGCATCCGAAAACGGTTCGCAAGTTGGTCAAGGCTGGTGAGTTGCAATGCGTCTGGTTGAGTCAGACGGATCAACGCATCACCGGGGCGAGCTTGGCGGCGTTCCTCGAGCGGCGCAAGGTCAGACCGGGCGAAGAGAAGGGTGGCGGTAAGGTCGCTGCGGGTGCTGGCGTGAGCGTGACGGAGAACGTCAGGTCTCGGGCCAGCCAGGTGCTCGAGCGGCTGGGCTTACGTGGGGCGAAAGGATAACGCCGTGTCAACGATCCGCGCCAAAGTCAGCGACTCTCATCTTCACGTCCGGGTAAAATCATGCGGCATGACCCCGGCCTCCACATCGGCACCACCTACGCTCGAGCCGATCAGCCTTGAGCCGATCAGCCTTGAGCCGACACTACCCGACGTGCACCTGGTCACGCTCGGCAGCCATCAACTGCTTGTCAATGGAGAACCGGTACGGCTTGATGCGGGCAGGGCTCGCACCTGCGAGTTGATTGCCTTCATGCTCGAGTTTGGTCCCGCCCAAATCATTGACTTGCGCGAAGGCATCTTCCCGGACCGATTACCTGTGCTGGCACGGGATTACTTCCATCAGATTCGCAAAGCAGTCCACAAAGCCATCCCAGGTTTGAAGTTCCCTTTCGATCCAGCATTCCGGTTGTACACGGTTGACTCGAGCGAAGTTCGCCTGCGTTGGGACGTGCAAGAGGTCCGTGATGCGCTCGCGCTCGGCGGTGAGGTTGGTCGGCAACGGGCTCGAGCCTTGTTCAGCGGTTCGTTCATGCCGGGTTCGGAATTGCTTTGGGTGCAAGAATTACGGGATGAATTGAAATGGGCAGGTTTGGAACCCTGAGAAGCTACAGACGCGAGACGACTCCAAGCTGGCCAACCAGGAATTGAGGTAGCGAAGCGCAACAATTCGGCAAGGTCAGCATTTTGATTTGTTCAGCACGTGGTTTTCCAGACGCACCGATCACTCGAGAACGTCCGTTTGTCCAGAACGGCGTTTTTGCCACCTACCAGATGATGTCAATGAATCGCGCCCAACTCGGCGCTTGCCGCTCGAGCACTTGACGCAACGCCAGCCTTCCACCGTTCACCTCGAGAAACTCGGCGCTTGAACCTGCTTTGGCAGCCAACGTCTGCGCCATCAGGCTGACATCACGCTGCAACGCCTGGTCTTGGCTTGGCGCGGGCGAATCGAACCATTGACACAAATCTGGACCTTGACGCGCAAAATACCGGAAGCGCAAACTCAGCAACCAACGCCCATCCCGCCGGTACGCGACCGCCAACC
>JANOWZ010000647.1:0-3480 GCA_031418155.1 Deinococcales bacterium | reverse complement strand
CAGGCGCTGCTCGAGTACGTGCTCGAGGAACGGGCAACCCATCGCAAGGTGCTGGTCTACGTGCAGGGAACCGAACGGCGCGACATCACCGGCAGGCTCAAGGGCCTGCTCGAGTTGCACGGTGTTCGAGCGATGGTCTTGAAGGCCGACACCGTTGGCACTCGAGAACGCGAGGCGTTCGTGCTCTCGCATCAGGACGGGGTGGACGTGCTGATCTGTCACCCGCGCTTGGTACAGACGGGCTTGGACCTCTACGCCTTTCCGAGCATCGTTTTCTACCAGACCGAGTACAGCACCTACACGCTGCGGCAGGCGGCGCGAAGAAGTTTTCGCATCGGTCAAACCGAACGGGTGGAGGTGGTGCATTTCGCCTACCGCGAGACGGCCCAACTTCCGGCCCTGAAGTTGATCGCGGCCAAGGCGCAGAAGAGTTTGGCGCTCGAGGGTGAACTCGTCGAGACGGGCTTGACGAACCTGGCCGACGACGATGTGCTGCTGGCACTGGCAAGATCGCTGTTGACGAACAACGATGGCACGACCAGCTTGGTTCCACTTCCACGGCGCGAGGTTCGAGCGATTCCTGCGATTCCCGTTCTCGAGACCGTGCAACCCGCGACAGTACCGCTCGAGGTTGAACCATCACCTGTCGTCACGGATCAACCGCGAAAGATGCCGCTGTTCACCACCGACCGCGACCTGAAATTCAAAACGGGTCGCCGAACATTGATCGTCCCGGCGGGAGCTTGGTTGCTGTTTCCACTCGAGGATTTGCTGGCCTCGTAAACGCCGCACGATTCGATAAGGCCCACGGTCCGAAATCAAACCGCAATTTGATACCGGAGTGACGCGGCCTCACTGTTTGAATACCTCAATTTGCGAACGGACTCTTGACTTCCATCCCGGCGTACTTTTGCCCGGAATTCAAATCCTCCGACCAAACAAAAGCACACTCCAACTCGAGGGCGCTCGTCAGGATCAGCGCGTCCCAAAAGGATGTTCTGTGGTTGCGATGCATATCGATGGCGGCCAGAACAACCTTGGGTGTCGGTGTGTGAACAATCCACTGAGAGTAATCCTCGATCACTGCGCGGGCGGTTGTAACCTCGAGCGGAACAGAAAGTTTTCTGGTCGCATTGACGAAAAATTCTTGCAGCACCTGAACGCTCAGACAGCCGGTTCGTCCCCGCCAAAGCCGCTCGAGCAACGCCTTTGCTTTGGCGTGCTTGTCGGGTTCGCTCGGGTCGTGCGCGTAGAGGAGGATGTTCGTGTCGATGAATTCGAGCTTAAGGCTCATGCGCGTCGTTACGAGAAGGGATCGCTTCGCCTTTTTTGCGGCGCGGTGTGGCGGCCTCCATCAGTTTGTGTTGGCGTTGCCATGCCTGCTGGTACGCCTCGTCGCCGTTGGTGGCTCGGGTCAGGCTTTCGATCACCAGGTTGCTGATGCTGGTGCCGCGTTCGCTGGCGAGGCGTTTGGCGCGTTGCAGCAAGGTTTTGGGAACGCGCAGGGTCAGGTTTTGGGTGTCCATGATCTGAGTTTAGCACATTTGCACGTAAATACGTGCAATCCCTTCAATCAGAGATGCAGGCTTCACTCCGGTTGGTCTCGAGGATGGAGACAGGAGGTTCATCATGAAATCCCCCCGCCCCATCCTCGCCGTCCTTCTGGTCATCTTCGGATTGTCCTCGAGCAGCCTCGCCCAGATTCAACCCGAAGCCCTCGAGCCACCCGACCTGTTCAACGGTCGCGCCACACTGATTCCGAACACGAACATCATCCCAGTCGAACCGGTGGTGAATGTGATTCAACCGATTCAGCAAATCCTCGAGACCGCCTGTGCCGGAGTGACCGGCGTCGGTGGCAACACCGCCAAGCAACTTGCTTTCCTCTGCACTGCTCGAGACATCGTGAACCACGCGGTCGAAACGATTCAAGGTTTGAATCAGGATTTAACCAACTACGCCAACCGTGCCGCGAATGGCTTGCTCGACTCGGCGGCGACCGCCTTCGGTGACACGCTCGGGTTGAACGCGGTCAACGCCGGAATGCAGAACATCAAAACCATCGTCACCAACACCACCGGGCAGGCTCGGGCCGCACTCGAGAAAAGCATCGACGGATTGTTCGCCAGATCGGTTCGCAACCTGTTTGCTCGAGACCCACAGCGACCACTGAGCGATCCGAAGAATTTGGGGGCACTGGCCCGAATGATGAGCCCAGAGGCGGCCAGCACCGCAATCGAACTCGAGCAACGTCAGCAGGGATTGCTGAAAATGCAGGGCAACGCCAGCATCACGCTGAATCAGGCTCGAGCACGGGCAGCAGAACTCGCCGGGAATCGTTCGGCCACCGAGTTGAACGCGCTGGTCAACACGCCCATCACCGGCCGTGCTGCCAGTCTCGAGCAGCGTGTCGGGGCTGCCGTCTCGAGCCGTGAGGCGATCCAACGCATGACCGAAGGCATCGCCGATGTGATGAGCACGATTGCCACCGCCAACTCGCAGGTCAATGCCAGCATCGCCTCGCTCGCCGAGCAGAACGTTTACACGTTGCAAGAATTGCAATCGCTGGTCGAACTCGAGTCACAAAAGGAACTCGCCAATCTCGAGGCATCGCAACGTGGCGCAGAGGCGGCGATGTTGAACGCCTGGGAAGAGGCGCAGGGAATGCACGCGATGGCGACCAGTGCCTCTCGAGGCTTGTACGGACTCGGGAACGATCAGGCTCGAGGTTTGGCGGTGCTGCCATGAATTCGTCACGTCAGGAGGTTGAGCCATGAATCCGATGGATGGCTGGAATTTGATCACTGTAGACCCAACCAACTTCGTTCACCAACTTCGAGTCTGGTTGCACGATATTTCCTTCGAGGTTTGGATGCGTTACCTTGGTGGCATCGTCGCGCTGCTCGGGCTGGCATTGCAGGCCAAAACCATGATGATCGCCAGTGACGCTCGAGCCTTCCTGCCGGTGCTGATGCGGGTGATGTTGGTCGCGGTGCTCGTCAGTGGGCAGCAACCGTTGCGGATCGCCGCCGAGGGTTGGTACGGCGACCTCTACAATTGGGGTCAAGGCATCATCAGAACCGAGGCGACCAAGGCCAGCGACACGATCTCGAGCCTGTCCGTGGTGCTCGGCTCGATTGGCATCGGCTGGGCGGGGTACAAGGCGGGCACCGCAATGGCCGCCGCCAAGGGTGCGAGCCTGCCCGAGATCACCCTGGCGGGCAAGGAGGGCGCGGTCAAGATGATCCTCGGGGCTGGGCAATTGATCTTCGCCTTGCTGCTGCCGATTTACATGGCCTACTACGTGACGATGCTGCTCTCTGGCGTGGTCATCACACTCGGCATTGCCCTACTGCCATTCACGGCGGCCCTTTCGCTCGTGCCTGGGGTCGGTGGACCATCGGCCTTGATCGGTACGACTCGAGCCTTGGTGACAACCTTTTTCGTGATGGTCTTCATGCCACACATCTTCAACCTGTG
>JANOWZ010000646.1:0-1931 GCA_031418155.1 Deinococcales bacterium | reverse complement strand
CGAGACCGCAGCCGAGACGGGCGCGAAAGTGGACCTGATCGTCCGCAGCACCCTGACCACGATCCACCCAAATTTCAAAGCGCGATCACTCGTCGGGCGATACCTCGAGCATTCACGCATCGCCGCGTTTAAGTGTGGTGGAGAATGGGAAGTTTGGGCGGGCAGCGCCGACTGGATGCCGCGCAACTTTGAACGCCGACTCGAATTGATCTTTCCAATCCTGAAGAAAAAAGTTCGCTTGCAAGTGCTCGAGGTGTTGAAAGCACAAATCGCTGACAACCGCAATGCATTCGTGCTCGGGGCGGACGGATCGCAAAAAGAGATTTGGGGCGGCACTCGAGATTCACAAATCGTTCGGTTGTAAATTGACGTAATGACAAAACGTATGTACGCTATGACATGGATCTCGAGTGTGACGAGAACAAACGCGAAAGCAACCTCGAAAAACATGGACTCGACTTTGTGGATGCCGCTCGAGTCCTCCAAGGCGACCTGCTGGAACTTGACGACCGTCATGACGAACCCCGTGTGCTCGACTTTGGATTGCTTGGCCCAACCGTGGTGCCGGTTGTGTACAGGATGCGTCAACAAACCTACCGAATCATCTGCATCCGAAAGGTGGAACCCAATGAAGAAAGAACGTATTTCGAGGCTCTCTGTTGAGCAGGCACTCAAACTCGAATCCAAAACCGATCGTGCGCGTCTTGAAACCATGACTGCCGCCGAAATCGATTTCTCTG
The DNA here is from genome assembly GCA_031418155.1 of Deinococcales bacterium. Taxonomy (GTDB): domain Bacteria; phylum Deinococcota; class Deinococci; order Deinococcales; family JAAFIG01; genus JANOWZ01. The sequence continues at coordinate 1,191 of JANOWZ010000646.1, read as the reverse complement.
ATGCTCCTAAAGTCACACCGCAAGCATTCGCTCGAGCCGTCGTTCGACGTGGCGGCGTGCAAGCCAAAGCGAACAAAATCCCGCTGACACTGCGTGTCGATCCCGAAGTACTCGAATGGTTCAAATCTCGAGGGCCCGGATACCAAACCGAAATGGGCACGCTGTTACGGGCATACATGGAAGAGCATTTGAAACGCGCAAGTTGAACGAAGCAGAATTTGCCAACAGGCTCGAGATTCAGGACGCTTGAGAAGGCACGAAATCCACCACCAACGCCTTCTCGAGCAAACCATCCAAACGTTTGACGAACGCCTGATGTGCTGGTTCATGCAGGTACGAACCCTCGAACGCTTCACGGCTCGAGAAGGTCATCGTGAAAACGTGCGTGAAGCCATCGTTCAAGTTTTCCGGGCTTTCATTGATGCCATGCTCGAACTCGAGGATCGATGGGATTTGCGATTTCAAGGCCGCGAACGCATCGACCACGGTTTGCACTTGCGCGGGCGTGGCGTTCGGTTTGAACTCAAAAATGACGATGTGACGGTAAGTCATGCCTCGAGTGTATCGCTTTCAAAATCGATTTCACGCCAGACAAATAAATCAGATCGTGGCTGACTGTGAAGAAACTCTGCGAACAGCAGCATCACATCAGGTAACTTGAGCAGTTCATTTGAAAACCCTTGAGAAGTCATGTCATCAGATTTTTGAAGCTCCACAGATTCAATAAGTACACTTGAATCTGACATACGCCCGACCCTGTAATGCACAAATGTTGATTCTGTGGTCTCTCGAAGTTCGAGATGAAACCCATTCAATCCATGCAGGGTCTGCACATAATTTTCGCCACGGCTAAGAATGGCGAAACTGTTGCCAAACCCAGTGTCGAGCGAATCCAGAACTTCCTGAATGGCCTCAATCGTTGGATTGACAAACATTCGGTTGTCCTCGGTGAAAAGAACGAAATCGTTTTTTGTTGCAAGTATGGTTTTGATAATTTTTGGTGGCATCTTGAAATCCCCTTATGATCAATTCAGTTTAGCCGATCTTTCCCGGATTTGATGCGAATCCAAAAATTCAAAAACCACATGCTGGGCGACCATCTGAACGCACACCTCACCTCAAGAATCCCAAGCCTCGAGCACGGTTCACCTCATGAAACTCGAGATTATTTTCGCTACAGTGAGCGGGTTA
>JANOWZ010000645.1:0-5152 GCA_031418155.1 Deinococcales bacterium | reverse complement strand
CATCGTCTCGAGCATTTCGACATCCAATTCGGCGCTGCGTTTGCCGAGTTGCGCAAAATCGGTGTTTGCATTCGGGCTTGAAAGTTCGGCGTTGACGCTGGCGATTTCGGTCTCGAGGTTGGCAATTTTCGCCTCGAGATTTTTGATTTCAACGTTTAACTTCCAAGGATTCACGCCTTTGGTTTTTGGCGCGGCGGCCTTGACGACGGGTTTTTCGACCTCAGCTTCGCCTTTTTTGTTGTGCTTCTCGAGGTAATACTGGTATCCGCCGGGGTAGCTGTAAAACTCGCCATCCTCAAGCAACCAGATGTGATCGGCCAGGTTTTCGATGAAACGCCGGTCGTGCGAAATCATGATCAGCGTGCCGGAAAATTTGCGCAACGCACCCTCGAGCATTTCGACCATTTCCATGTCAAGGTGATTGGTCGGCTCGTCGAGGACCAGCAAATTGTGTTCCTCTAAGGACAGTTTCAGAAGCGCGAGTCGTGCGCGTTCGCCACCAGAAAGGTTGCTGACCAGTTTGAATTGCGCCGCGTAAGGGAATAGGTACGCGCCGAGCATGTCGTGCACCTGCTGGTCTTTTTCGAGCAGGGATTTGACTTCCTGAAACAACGTCGCGTTCGGGTCCACACCACGAAGTTGCTGGTCATAATAGCCCAGACTGACCCTCGAGCCGAGCCTCGAGTACGTTCGGGCATCATCGGATGCCATCAGCCCGAGCATGGTTTTGATCAGGGTTGATTTGCCCGCGCCGTTCTGTCCGATTACGGCGATGCGTTCACCGCGCCGCACGGTCAGGTCGATGTTCTCGAACAACGTGCGACCGCCGTAAGATTTGCTGATGTGACCGGCCTGAAGGACAATCTCGCCGGATTCTGGTGCTTCAAATTTGACCCGAGCGGTCGCCTCGTCCGGTGGTGGGGCATCGATCATGCCATCCTCGAATCGTTCGACCCTTTTTTGCATGGATCGCGCTCGAATCGCCAGTTTTTCGTTGCGTCCGCCCCAGATGCGCATTTGTTCATGCATCGCTTCCAGGCGCTCGAGTTCTTTTTGCTCGTTTTTGAAGGTCGCGGCCTGAATCTCGAGTTCGGCATCAAATCGGGCTTTGAAGGCGGTGTAATTGCCGTCGTATTTGCGAACGTCGCCGCGTGCGACCAACGCGGTTTGGTTGGCGATCTGATCGAGGAAGGCCCGGTCGTGCGAGACGGCCAGGATCGCGCCGGGATAGTTGCGCAGGAATCCCTCGAGCCATTCGAGCATTTGAATGTCCAGGTGGTTGGTCGGCTCGTCGAGCAGCAGCAGTTCAGGTTGCGCGACCAGAATTTGGGTCAGGGCAAGCCGGGTGCGTTCGCCGCCGGACAAGCCCGAAACGAGTTCATCCTCGCGGTCTTTGAAGCCCAAACTCTCGAGCACCGATTCGAGGCGCGAATTCTTTTCGTACCCACCGCGCAGTCGGTAGTGCTCTTCAATCTCGTGATAGCGGTCGAGGTGAACGGGATCTTCGAGTTTGTCCTCCAACTCGCGCATCTCAATTTCGATGGCTTCAAGTTCGGTGAAAACGCCCTCAATAGCGCTCGAAACGGTCGCGCCGTCAGCAAACGTCGGGTCTTGCTCGAGGACCCGCACGCTCAATCCTGGTGAGCGCAGCACGCGCCCTGAGGTCGGTTCCTCTTGACCGGACAGGAGCTTCAGGACGGTGCTTTTGCCAGCACCGTTGCGACCAACCAGCGCGACGCGATCTCCTTCGTGAACCGCGAAGTTCACTTTTTTGAGGACATCGTGCGCTCCATAAAATTTTTCAATGTCTTGCAATCCGGCCAGCATTCCTCGAGCATCGCATTGATGCGGGCGATTGTCGAGCGCGAAATGGCCTAAAGCCCAAGATGGTGTTGACTCGAGCTTGATGGGTTTAACGCTTGCCGTTCGCCAGTTCGCTGATCGCGGCGGGTATCGTGCAGAGCTTCGGGGCTTGCAGTGCGAAATCACTGCCGGAGGCGGTGCGCACGATCAAACTGCGGGTTTGACCATCGGCGAGTGTGGCGAGCGGCACGTTCACCTGATGGAAGCTGCCGTAACCGATCAACCTCGAGTAGTAGCGTTCGGGTTTGGCGCTGGCGCTCTCGATCAGGAATGAATCTGAACTGGTGGATTTGGCCCTGATGCTCAGGTACTGATCGGGTCGGATCGGGGCACTGAACTGGTATTTAACGAAGGATTTTGCGTTCGTCGAATCGATCTTCATGCTTGAGCCGTCGCCACTGAAATCCGAGGCGAAACTGGCCACGGGCAACAAGCCGCTCGAGGCGCAATCGCCGATCAGGTTCGCACCAAGCTCGAGCAGGTATTGTCGTCTGGCCCAGGCATCCACCCAGTCAATCGGGCCGGAACCGGGTGCGAAATGCTCCTCTGGAATTTCCCAAATCAAGAGTTTCGGCGGGCTGTCCACGAAGGCATCGCTGGCGAGGTAATCGAGCAGTGGGGTCCAGAAGCTCTTGCCCGATTCGGCCACGTTGAGGACATCGCGGCGCAAAAAGTGTGCCAACGCATCGGCAAACCCGAATTCTCGCAGTTTGGAAAAACTCGAGCCGACCAAGACCACGCCGGGGGTTTCTGCTGCCAACAAATCATTGCCCGTGTTTTGCGTGAACCTCAGAGGTTTGAACTGTTCCTGTACAACTTTGGCGCGTTCGGTGGCGGGCAGGCTTCGGTAGTAATTGCCTTCATGCACGACCGGCGCGAGCCATTCGTAACTCGAGGTTTTTTCTGGCAGTCCGGTCAGTGCAGGTTTGAATTTCGTGTTCACGGCAGCGGCCACCACCTTCGCGGCCTCGAGTGCGCCGACCGTGGACCAATGGTTGTCTTGGCGCAGGTACAACGGGAATTCGTCTCCGGCTGGACCTCGGGCCTGCACGAACGCCGCGTTCAAGTCTGGGACGAACACGCCGTTCGTTTGCCATTGTTTCAAGCTGTGGGCAAACGCTGCCTGAAACAATTTCGGCGCTTTGAAATCATTCGGCAGGCGTTGCGGGTAAATCCGTCCCACGAACGGCACGTATACGATGGCGAGTTGAACGTTTCGTCGCAGCAATGCCTGTTTGGTCAGAACGACCGTCTCGAGGTTGCGGTCCAAGCGTTGTTGGGCGGCGTTGTTGAAGCCGTTGAAAATATCCAAGTTGCCGAACAGGTAATGGTCCATGCCGATGCTGATGTTCGTGCCTGCAACCTGTTTCGGGACCGATGTTTGCGCCTGCGAAGCCGAAAGCAGCATGGTCACGCTCGAGCACACCCCGAGGACGCTCAGGGTCAGGGTGCGCAGGGTTTTGGCTCGGAACCAAATCATATCATCAGCCTAACAACTCATTCTTCAATGCAAGTTGAATCTGACTGCGAAAGCGATGTTTGGCCTGTACTTGATTTCATAGGCTCAAGTTCATGGACAAAACCTCAAGGCTCGAGCTTGACGATTCTTGCCACGCTCGGCACGCCCTGCGCGTTCAAAATAAACAGCATGTAATGTCCTGGCGGCGCAAAGGTGCCGTTGGATGGCGCTTGAATGCTCAAACGTTCAGACCCTCGAGTGAACGCGACTTTGACCAGGCGTTGATCCGCGTCAAAGGCGTGCGTGGTCGCACCGAGTTTAATCAGACTGACCTGTGCAATATTGTCCGCGTCCGGCGTGCCAATCACGAATGCCTGCCCGTACTTCACGGTTTTTGGCGCGGCCCGAATCCACGGTCTCGAGGCGGATTGACCGTCCGTGTCAAACAGGTACGGCGGGTAGAAAACCTCGGCATCCTTGGAGTCGCGGGCGTTCGCATCTCCGTTCGGGTTGTTTTTGGGATCTGGGTCAAAGTTGCGGTCGTAATACCCGCCCGCCGAGAACACGGTCGCATCTGGCAATAGCAGTGCGGTCGAATGGTAATTGCGAATGCCCTGTTGTGCCGCCGTGTCTGCCCAGGTGTTCGTTTCGGGATCGAAGCGTTCGGGTGTGAAATGCTGTGTGCCACGGTCGTTCCAAAAGTCATTGCCACCAATCGCCAGGATTTGACCGTTCGGTAACGCCACACCGTTAACGTTGCGCCGCCCGCGTTTCAAATCGGCTTTTGTGATGCTCGAGCCGTCCAGCAAGTTGATTTCGCTGGCACTGTTCGTGGCGAGCGGACAGGTTTTGCCGGGATTGAAGACAACCTCGCCGGATTTTACTTTGCGGTATTGACAGTCCGGGTTGTGCCTGTTGTCATTCGTGTCCGGTTCGCCACTGCCACCGAAGGCGAGGGCCTTGGCCGTCCAATTTTTCGGGTCGCTCAAGCGCAGGTCAATGACTGGCACGGCCGTTCCGTACCCTCGGAACGTGCTGTCGCTTCGGATGAAACTGCCATCGATCCAAGTGCCCGCACCGTTCGCGTTCAAAAATCGCATGTTTGCTTGCGGTCCCGCCTCGAGCACCAAACCGTCGTTCGGACTGACGATCATCCACGGGTAGTATGGAACACGCATTCGCGCCCCGGTCAGGTTTTGCAGCGCATCACCCTCGAGCCGTTCATGCAGGTCGGCATTGCCGTCCGCATCGGCATAATTGGGCAGTCCAAACGAGCCAAACTTGTCATCCGATCCGCCAGAAACCAGCATCTTTCCGTCGCTGAGGGTCGTGACCGTCGGATACCAACGCGGTCGGTTCAAACGGGGTCCTGGCTGCCATTGGTGCGTGCTCGAGTTGTACGTGTTGGTGTTGTTGACCGCGTAATACACGCCGTCCCACGGGTTGCCCTTGCTGGCACTGAAGGTTGGCCCGACACCCGTCCCGCCCGCCACAAACAGGTTCCCGCCCGGGGTGTGCGCATGGCCCGCACCGAACATGTCGGTGTTGTCCGGGTTGGGGCAAGAGGTGGGATAGGACAAGCCCTTGCCGGTCACGCCCGCGCCATACCAGTTGCTCGAGTGACCCGCCGACAGGCCCTGCGTGCTGTCCCAGGTGTCCGTCCAAGTTTTGCAGATTTGGTAGTGAATGGGATCGTCGCCGCTGCTGCGGTTCCATTGCCTGCGCCAACCCCAGGTCATCACGGTTTTGTCGGGCATCAGTGCCGCGTGGATCGCCAGTGTCGGCCAGGGCACTTTGACCGACCATTGCCCTTTCGTGCGCGAGTCTGCC
>JANOWZ010000644.1:0-4737 GCA_031418155.1 Deinococcales bacterium | reverse complement strand
AGCTTGGAAAGCAATCGCGCATGAACCTCGAGCGTTTTGGACCTCTCCCCCGCTGGCAGCGCGTGAACCGAAACGCTCGAGCCACCACGTTCGAGGGAAGCCGCAAGTCTGGGTGCGAACGTCTCGAGAACATTTGTATCCACCAGCAATGCCACCCGAGCGTGCGGCACTTGAACCGTCTCGAGCAAATGCTGTCCGACCTGAACGGTGTAACGCGGTTCGAGTTGAACTTCGATGTTTGTCATGGGTTCTCGCTGAAATCTTGAGGTTCAATATCCGTCATCCCATCTTGTTCGTTTCGCCAATCCTCGAGCCGTTCAATGATTTCCGCCACCACATCGCGGCGTTGCCGTCCGTCGGTTGAAACTTGAATCGGTGCAAGGTCATAAAACGGTTTACGGGCATCGAGCAATTCGCGGATACGACCAATCGGGTCGGGCACTTGCAACAGTGGGCGTGAGGAGCGTTTGGTGCGTTCAAAAATGGTTTCCGGCGAGGCGTGCAACGCGATCACCGGACCACGCTCGAGCAACAGGTTGCGGTTCGGTTCGCTCATGAAGGTGCCACCACCGCAGGAGATCACGAATTCGTCCAGGCGCGTGCAGCGCAGGATCGCTTCGGCCTCGACGCGACGAAATTCTTGTTCGCCGAACGCCTCAAAAATTTGTGGGATCGACAGGCCAGTGCTTTTTTCGATCAGCTTGTCCGTGTCCACAAAATGCAGCGCGAGGGCTCGGGCCAATTCCGATCCGATCCGGCTTTTGCCCGTGCCCATGAACCCGACGAGCGCCACCCAACTCGCGGGCCGCTCGAGTTCGATTGGATCACCGACTCGGGGCATCTGAAATCCTCCATAACGAAACGAGTATTTGAGGAGCTGTTCCCTTCGCCTCAATACGTGGCAAGGTACGCACGGTATTCCTCGAGCCGTTCGATCATCTCGGGCAGGGTGTCACAACCGAATTTCTCGAGGTACGCCTCCGCGAGCACAATGGCGATCACGCACTGGAAGATCACGCCAGCGGCGGGCACGGCGGTCGTGTCGGAACGTTCACGGGCGGCATCGGCAACCTCATGCGAAACGACATCGACGGTCAGCAATGGTTTCATTAGGGTTGCAATCGGTTTGAGCGCCACGCGCACAATCAATTCCTCGCCGTTGGTCATGCCCGCCTCGAGCCCGCCCGCACCGTTCGTGTCTCGGGCATACGATCCGCGTTCCGGGTTGGTCTCGCGGTAATGAATCGCATCGTGAACGCTCGAGCCGGGAAGTTCGGCGTTTTCAAAGCCGCGCCCAATCTCGACACCCTTGACGGCCTGCGTGCCCATGATCGCCTGTGCAATTCGCCCATCCAATTTGCGATCCCAATGCGAGTAACTGCCCAGGCCCGGAATCAAACCGCGAAAGCGAACCTCGAGCACCCCACCTAGCGTGTCACCATCGGCTTTGGCCTGATCGATCAGCGTAATCATGCGGGCCTCGGCATCCGGGTCCAAGCAACGCACCGGTGAGGCTGTAATGACCTCAAGTTTGTCCCAAGAAAACGCCACATTCGAGGCAATCCCACCGAGCCGGTCCACATAATTCGCACCCTGCACACCCAACGCCTCGAGCAATTTCAGGCAGATCGAACCGACCGCCACGCGGGAGGCCGTCTCACGGGCGCTGGCACGCTCGAGGACATCGCGCAAATCCTTGTGCCGGTACTTCATGCCGCCAACCAAATCGGCATGGCCCGGACGCGCCGCCGTCAAGGATTTCTTGCGCGGCTCGTTGCCGGGGTTCACATCCATGATTTCAAGCCAATTCTTGTGATCGCTGTTCTCGATTTTCAAGGTGATCGGTGCGCCGGTGGTGCGTCCGGCACGAACACCGGACAGGAATTCCACCGTGTCCTTCTCAATCTGCATTCGCCGTCCGCGCCCGTAACCGAGTTGCCGCAATGCCAACCAGTGGTTCACGTCGCCCGTTTCGAGCGGAATTTGGCTGGGCAGTCCTTCGATGATCGTGGTCAGTTGTGGGCCGTGCGATTCGCCCGCCGTTAAGTACCTCATGGCTCGAGCGTAACACGGGCTTGAACCCATCAAGACGATGTACCCTAAACCATGAAAGCCGCATTCCTGGCCGTGCTGACCCTGCGCATTGCATTCTGGCTCGAGCGCGTCTCGAGACGGTTTGTGGCTGTGATTCCGCACGCGCCAGCCGCGAAATTTGACTTGGTGGCCACACCGCGTGAGCTTCGGCTTGAGGAGGCGGTGTACGCGGCCCAGAAGAACGCCCGCGAATACGAATTTATGCCCGAAGATGAATACTTCCGGCGGGTTGAACACCTGCTTGAACGGGCATTGAAGCCAGGACACTGATGTTTGAAATGACCAACAATAAAAAACCCGCTCTTCTCGAGCGGCGAATGTGAAAATTGTACACCCGTATGCACTATTCGTCAAGTGGGTGCACTTGAGTCTCGAGGCAGCGTCCACAATTCTCGTGTGTCGTCTGCCCTTGCAGGCGCAACCCGAGTTACACTCGAGTCGCAGCAAAAATTCAATCCCGAGGCACGCAAGGAGATCACATGGCGTACATCCCGAAAAAAGAGCATAAGTTCACCTTTGGCCTGTGGACGGTTGGCAACATTGGCCGCGATCCGTTCGGCGCTCCGACCCGCGATGGGTTCACGCCGGAATTCATCGTTGAGAAACTCTCCAAATTGGGCGCATGGGGCGTGAACCTGCACGACAACGATTTGGTCCCGATGGATGCCAGCAGCGCCAAACGCAACAAAATCGTCTCGAGTTTCAAACAGGCACTTTCCGATAATGGAATGTGCGTGCCGATGGCGACCACCAACCTGTTCGGCGACCCAGTCTTCAAAGATGGCGCGTTCACCAGCGCCGACGCTCGGGTTCGTGCTTTCGCGGTGCAAAAGACCATGCAGGCGATGGATTTGGGACACGAGTTGGGCGCGAGCACTTACGTCTTCTGGGGTGGGCGTGAAGGCGCAGAGGTCGATGCGGGTGGCAACACGCTCGATGCGCTCGAGCATTTCCGTGAATGCCTGAACTTCCTGGCCGAATACAGCGAAGATCAAGGCTACGGCTACCGTTTTGCGCTCGAGCCGAAACCGAACGAACCCAGGGGTGACATTTACCTGCCAACGGTCGGCTCCGCACTCGGGTTTATCGCCACGCTCGAGAAGTCCGAACTCTTCGGTGTCAATCCAGAATTCGCACACGAAACGATGGCGGGATTGAATTTTGTCCATGCGGTCGCACAGGCAATCGATGCGAAAAAACTCTTCCACATTGACCTGAACGATCAAAAACCTGGACGTTTCGATCAGGATTTGCGTTTCGGTTCCGAAAACCTCAAGGGCGCGTTTTTCCTGATCAAACTGCTCGAGGATTCCGGGTATGACGGCCCGAGGCATTTTGACGCTCACGCTTTGCGCACCGAGGATGCGGCTGGCGTTTGGGAGTTCGCCAAGGGGTGCATGCGCACGTACTTGATCCTCAAAGAGAAGGCGGCAGAATTCAATGCCGACAAGGAAATTCAATCGCTTCTGAAGGCGTACAAGGTCAAAGACAAGCCGCTCGAGAAACTGCTGGGCGCGTACTCGAGTGCCAGCGCCAAAACCCTCAAAGCACAGTCGTTTGATCTCGAGGCGTTGCGCAAACGCGGTCCGGGACTCGAGAAACTCGATCAGCTTTCGGTCGAGGTGCTGCTCGGCACACGCAAATAAATTCAACAGCAGCAACCTCGAGCTTGGTTGGCTCGAGGTTGCTGCCATTCTCAAGTCGGATTTTGGCATCAAAAACACGCCAAAAACCCTACGATGCAACCATGACGCACCGCAGTCGCAAGACATTACAAACCCTCATGACCCTGATTGGCATGACCGCACTCGCACTGGCTGGCCCAGAACACAACTCGCTCCCGGACGGACTGCAAGCCCACTGGACCTTCGATGCTTGCACCCTCGAGCAGGGCCGCGTGACGCTTGGGCAAAACCGTGTCTTGAGCCTACAAACCGACAAACCCAACAGTTGCAGCTCAGGAAAAGTCGGTCAAGCCTGGGTGTTCTCGGGCGTGGAGGCCAGCAATCACCTGAACGCCCAGATCGCAACCAACAGCAAACAAGGCTGGAGCATCAACCTCTGGTTTCAACTCAGCAGCGACCGATCCATGGACGGCGACCGCCAAACGAGCGAGTTCGGAGCCCAGGCGCTGTTTGGCAAACCGGATGACCGCAACGGCTTGAACATGCGGCTCGAGCGATCCAAACGCGACGGACGCTGGTTCGTTTACGTCAGCAATGGCCGTTGCTGCGATCCGAAACGCAACCGCGTGCTTGGGGCAGAATCCGACCGGGATGGCATCCGACCCGGATTGTGGCACATGCTCAGCCTGAACGTGAACCCCAAACAAAACCTGATCGCGCTCTACCAAGATGGCGAACTGCGGGCACAAATGCCCGCCAACGAATTTGACCTGAACCCCAAAGGCGACCAAGAACCCCTCTACCTTGGCATTCTTGGCGCGGCGGGCTGGTATCCGTTGCACGGATTGATCGATGAGGTGCGCATTTACTCGAGACCGTTGCTCTCCGGTGAGGTGGCCAGGTTGTACGCGCTAGAAGGTGCAGAAACGAAAAATTGAGGGGCGTGGATCGGCAAGCAGTTTGCGTTCACGTTGTCAGAACGGTTTAGGGTTCCGGTTGCGGCCTTCCTCGAGATGAA
>JANOWZ010000643.1:0-20003 GCA_031418155.1 Deinococcales bacterium | reverse complement strand
TTTTTGTTGCTGTCTTGCGAACACCTGAAAACCTTGCACGGTTCTCGCCGGAATGATGAAGGCTCGAGGTTGCGGGCTACAGCGCAATTGCTTCGTGCCTAACACGTTCTGTTTCACTTGAGGTTGCGCGTCGATTTTCCTAAAGCGTTTCCCCTCTTGACATGGGTCGATGAACTGCGCTACTTTGATCGCACCAAGTTTAGTAAACAACTTGTTGTTCCAAAGGTTCAGGCGGCTTTGGCCGTTTTTGCACCTGCTGTACCCGTTCTTGCCGTTGCCGTACCGGCTCGAGCAACCCTCGAGACCAGCCCGCACCAAAACAGTGTTGTCAGTAGTTCATAGGAGGCAGACCATGAACCGATCCACCGTCCGCAAGCTCGCACTCGTCGCCGCATTCGGGGCCGCCGTCACCACCGGCATCCTCGCGCAGGGTGGCAAAACCAAGGTTGTCTGGTACGTCGGTCTGGGAACCGGCACCAGCGCCGGTCAAATCCCAGTCGAGAAGGCCGCTGTTGAAAAGTACAATAAATCCCAAGACAAGATCGAACTGGTGCTCGAGATTGTCGAAAACCAAAACAGTGCGTCACAACAGCAACTCGCCACACGCATTGCAGCGGGCAACCCACCAGATTTGGTCGGCCCGGTCGGTACCGAAGGTGCAGGCTTGTTCAAAGGCCAATGGCACGACATGGACCCACAGATCACCAAGTTCAAGCCAGATCTGACGGGCATTGATGACGCGCTCTTGAAGTTTTACAAGGAATCGCAAGGCGGTGAAGGCTTGCCTTACGCGGTCTTCCCAAGCTTCATTTACGTCAACAAGGACCTCTTCGATGAGGCCAAACTGCCATACCCTCCACAGAAGTTCGGCGAGAAGTACCAGGGCAAGACCTGGGACTGGAACGCGCTGCGCACCCTGGCCATGAAGCTGTCGGTTGATGCCAATGGCGTGTCGGCTGGCAAACCCGGCTTCGATCCAAAGAAGATCGTTCAGTTCGGCTACATCCCGCAGTGGGGCACCAGCCTTCAGGCGCTCGGCACGCAATTCGGTGCGAACATCATGGTCGACGCCAAAGGCGACGCACAAATTCCAGCCAACTGGCTTGCCTCCTGGAAGTTCTTCTACAAGGCCATCTGGAAAGACCATTACATGGCCAACAACGACATCCTGAACACCCCAGAGTTCGGACAGGGCAACGGATTCAACTCTGGCAAGTTCGCCATGGGTTATACGCACCTCTGGTACACTTGCTGCTTGGACGCGCCAGCCACCGGCAAGGTCAAGAACTGGACGGTCGCCGTGGTCCCAAGCTACAAAGGCAAGTACACCGCCAAGCTGCACGCCGATACCTTCCGCATCATCAAGACCTCGAAGGTCAAGGACGAAGCCTTCCAGGCCATGTGGTGGCTGATGCAACAACCAGAATTGCTCGAGACTTATGGCGCGTTCCCAGCGCAAGAGAAATTCCAAGCGGGCTTCAAAGCCGGTATTGACAAGAAGTACGCACCAAACAAGATCAACTGGTCTACCATCTCTGAGAGCTTGAAGTACGTGGACACCCCGAACCACGAAACCGTGCTGCCTAACTACCTCAAAGTCAAGGACCTCCTGAATAAGTACGAAACCAAGCTCTTCAGCATTCCTGACTTGAACCTCGAGAAGGAATCTGCGGACTTGAAGGGCGAATTGCAACGCGCCTACAACGAAAAGAAGTAAGCACGCAATAGCTTTGCACCATACTCGAGCAACCCCGAAATTACATCACACGTTCCTGGGGTTGCTCGAGTTTTAGTACAGGTTTTGAGAACCATAATAACGAGAACTGGCCTGAATATTTTTGATAGGCCGTACAAATTCGCCCCTGTCACTTCGGCCCAATTCAAAGGAATACCATGATTGCGACCAAAGAAAAAAAACCGTTGGGTCTGGACGAACTCGAGCGCCGCTGGGGTTTGTTTTTCATCTCACCGTGGCTATTGGGGCTGGTGTTTTTCTTTATCGGCCCAATGATTTACTCGTTCGTGCTGTCGTTTACCAATTACAACGTGGTTGAAAACAGTGGCAGATTCGTTGGATTGACCAACTGGCTGACCATCTTCACCGATCCGATTGTGCAAAAATCGATGCTCGTCACCTTCCGTTACACCCTGATTTCAGTGCCCCTTCTGCTTTTCGCACCGCTGATGCTCGCCTTGTTCCTCAATTCAAAGCACTTGCTCGCCAAAGGATTTTTCCTGACCCTGTTCTTTCTGCCGCAATTGCTTCCACCGGTGGTCGTCGGTCTGATCTGGCAAGGCACCCTGAACTCTCGAGGCCCGCTCAACCAGTTCCTCGAGAGCATCGGCATTCCTGGGCCGCAATGGCTCACCCAGTCCTGGGCAGTCATTCCTGCAATGGCGATCATTGGCCTGTGGACCATTGGTGGTTCGATTTTGCAACTGCTGGCCGCCATGAAAAACGTTCCCAACGAACTTTACGAGGCTGCCACGATTGATGGCGCTTCCTCCTCGGTCTCGTTTTGGAAAATCACCATTCCGCTGGTTTCATCGGTGCTGTTTTTCTCTGTGATCACGCAAGTCATTGCGGCCTTTCAGTACTTCACGATTCCGTTCGTGCTCTACCGTGGTCAGGGTGGCCCTGATGACGCGGGCCTGTTTTACATGCTTATGCTCTTCAAAGAGGCGTTCCAGTATTTCAACACCGGTAAGGCATCGGCACTCGCCTGGATTCTATTCATCGTCTGTCTAGCCGTCACGCAAACACTGTTCTACACGGCACGCCGCTGGGTGTACTACGCCGGGGAGGTTCGCAAATGAGTCTGGCCACCACCACCACACAAAAAACCCAAGCGCAAAACCAAATGCAAATGCGCGAAATCCGCAAATTCTTGATGGGGATGTTCATCACCGCCATCCTGATTTTCATTGCCAGCATCTATTTGCGCCCACTGTACTTCAGCATCAATTCATCGCTCGGCAAGGGCTCGACCGAAAGCGACCAGCCGCAATACCCGGCAAGCGTCAAACAATTTACCTTCAATGGCCTGCCCTTGGAGATGTACAACGTACCAACCGAAAACGGGGTCAAGCAACTGGCCATGATCGAAAAGGGGCAAGCCTCGACGGTCTTCTTGGACCCAGAGACCAAACAACGTGTGACCTATCAAGGTTCATGGCGCAGCCTAAAACGGGTGTACAACCTAGATCCGAGGTGGAGCAATTACCCTGAAGCATCCAAACAGCTTGACTTCATCCACTATTTCCGCAACACCATGATTGTCTCCGTCTTGGCCACACTTGGTACGGTACTCTCCGGTGTCATGGTCGCGTATGGTCTGGCCCGATACAAACTGCCATACTTGTCGGTCCTGATGGGCATTCTGCAAACCACGCTGATTCTGCCCCGCGAAGTCATGATCGTGCCAACCTACATCATCTTCTACAAACTCGGTTGGGTCGGCACATGGTTGCCGCTGTTCTTGCCATTGTTTTTTGGCAATTCGTTCGCTATCTTTTTGCTGCGCCAATTCTTCCTGGCCATCCCTCGAGAGCTTGACGAAGCAGCGATGTTGGACGGTGCGAACCCAATTCAAATCCTCTGGAAAATCATTGTGCCGCTTGCCGGACCTGCGATCATTTCAGTTGCCATCTTCCAATTCATTTTCTCCTGGAACGATGTCTTCAGCCCTGTGCTGTACCTGGCGGGCAAAGACGACCTGCAAATGATCTCCCCTGCCCTGAACCGCTTCTCGAGCGCTTACGGTCAAGCCAACCCACAACTGACCGCCGCCGCCGGAATGCTCGCTGCAGCATTACCTGTCGGGTTGTTCTTGCTGGCGCAACGCCCGTACTTCCGCGCCATGATGATGCCCGGATTGGACAAGTAAAACAGTTTTGAGTTCTGGGTTTTGAGATGGCAGCCGCAACCGCGTGTGGCTGCTCGAGGTGAGTCATGCCAACACAATTTTCCACCTTGACCTTGGCCCTGGTTGGACTGATGTTGATCTCAACCGTGCCGTGGGTTGGTCAAACCGTCTCAAGCCAAACGACCTCAAGTGTTTTTGAAGTCAACAAACTCTTGGCCCGCAGCATGAACATTTCCGGGCTTGAGTCACCGAAAGAAGGCGCATGGGGCTTCAAGCTCGAGGAAGCTTTTTTTGATCAGATCAAAGCGGCCGGGTTCACGGCGGTGCGTTTACCGATGCGCTTCAGTGCGCAGATCGAACCGTTTGAACCGTTCAACATTCGACCAGAATTTTTTCGCCGCGTGGACTGGGCGATTCAACGTGCCAAAGCTCGAGGCTTGGCGATCATCATTGACGTGCATCATTTTGACGAGATCAAAGGGCCAGAAGATTACTTGAAGGTGCGCCTGGTGGATGTCTGGCGACAGGTTGCGAACCGCTACAAAAACCAACCTGAAAGCGTGATCTTTGAGTTGTACAACGAACCGCACGAGTTCATTGAGCCGTATTGGAACGATCACATGGCCGCAGCCTTGGCGATGGTGCGCATAACCAATCCGACTCGAGCCGTGATTGTTGGACCGAACGGTTGGAACAACGCCGAACGTTTCCCAGAATTGAAACTGCCGAACGATCCGAATTTGATCCTGACCTTTCACAATTACACGCCGTTTCAATTCACACATCAGGGCGCGGATTGGGTTGGCGATCAATCCAAAGCGTGGCTCGGCACAACTTGGACGAACACGCCCGCGCAGCAGGCTGAGATTCGCAGGTACATGGACTTCGCACTCGAGTATGGCAAGGCACAAAACAAACCGATCTTCATGGGTGAATTCGGCGCGTATGAAAAAGGACCAGTCGAATCTCGAGCCGCTTGGACGAAATTCACCCGCGATGAGGCTGAGGCCCGAGGGTTCTCCTGGGCGTACTGGGAGTACAACGGTGGCTTTGGAATTTACGATCCGAAAACAAAAACGTTCCGTCAACCACTGCTCGATGCGTTGGTCAGGTGAGCAATCAAAACTCGAGAGACCACACAAGGACAACAATGATTGAACGCAGTCAGTTTCCGAAAGATTTCGTCTGGGGTGCCGCCACCTCGAGTTACCAGATTGAAGGTTCCACGCAAGTCGATGGGCGCGGCCAGAGCATCTGGGACACGTTTGCGGCGATTCCCGGCAAAACCCACAACGGTGAAAATGGCGATCCGGGTTGCGACCATTACAACCGTTGGGCTTCCGACCTCGACCTGATGAAAGACATGGGTCTCGAGGCGTACCGTTTTTCGGTCGCGTGGCCTCGGGTGATTCCGAATGGTCGCGGACAGGTCAACGAAAAAGGCATGGCGTTTTATGAACGTCTTGTGGATGGCCTACTGGAGCGTGGCATCACGCCTTGGTTGACGATGTACCACTGGGATCTCCCACAGGCACTCGAGGACAAGGGTGGATGGCCAAACCGTGACACGGTGCACGCCTTCGAGGAGTACGCGCAGGTGCTCTCGAGCCGTTTGGGTGATCGGGTCAGGCATTGGATCACGCACAATGAACCGTGGTGTACGGCGGTGCTCGGGTATGGTCTGGGTATTTTTGCGCCGGGCTTGAAGGACAAAAAACTCGAGTTGCAAACCGCGCATCACCTGCTGTTATCGCACGGTTTGAGCGTACCGATCATTCGGGAAAACTCGAAGGACGCGCAAGTGGGCATGGCCCCAAACCTCTGGCCGATTTACCCGGCGAGCGACTCGAGCGAAGACGAGATGGCCGCAACGCGCATGGATGGCTTTGCGAACCGTTGGTATCTCGACCCGATTTACGGACGTGGCTACCCGAAGGACATGCTCGAGGCTTACGCGCAAATCTTGCCGAAAATCCATGATGGTGATCTCGAGAAGATTGCTGTGCCCACAGATTTTCTCGGCGTGAATTACTACATCCGTCACGTCGTCAAACACGGCAGCAACGAAGCTGGATTCGAGTTTGTACAGACCGATCTCGAGCGCACCGACATGGGTTGGGAGATCTACCCGGATGGGCTGCGCGATTTGATGGTGCGTTTGAAAAACGATTACCCGGTCAAATCCTTGATCATCACCGAAAGCGGCTCGTGTTACGACGACACGCTGCTTGAAGGTCAAATCAATGACGAGGGTCGCCGCAAGTACCTCGAGCGTCACCTTGAATCTGCGCACGTTGCAGTTCAAGAAGGAGCGCCGTTGGACGGCTATTTTGCTTGGTCGCTGATGGACAACTACGAGTGGGCCGAGGGGTACGCACGGCGTTTCGGATTGGTGCATGTGGATTTTGAAACGCAGGAACGCACGCTCAAAAAATCTGGGTTGTACTACCGCAACTTTTTGCGGGCCGGAGAACTCGATTGATCTCGCACCACGCTCGAGCCTGAATTCTCGAGTCCGCACTTCTTGGAGGCCGCATGAATACCATCAGTTTTATTTCCGCGAATTTCGTCGCTCGAGAACTCGCTTACAACATGACCGAAGGTTGGATGCAGGGTGATGGCGCAACCCAAGAATTTTACAAACCGCTCGAGACGTTTCGTGAACGTTTCGCTGCAATGCTCGCCGAAGTCAAAGCAATGGGGTTCGGTGCGATTGATTTGTGGGGCGCACATTTACATCCTGATTGGGCGAGTGATGAGCACTTGAAGATCGCTCAAGAATTGCTTGATGCGCATGGCCTAAAAGTCACCGCGCTCGCTGCGTGGTGCGGTTCGCTCGAGCAACTTGAAGGTTTCTGCCGCATTGCCGTTGCGGTCGGTTCGCCAGTGATCGGTGGTGGCGCACCATTGTTGCAAGAATTTCGTAGCGAGGCGATTGCCATACTGAAAAAACACAGTGTCAAACTCGCGCTCGAGAATCACCCGGAAAAAACGCCCGCCGAGATGTTCGCGCAAATCGGTGACGGTGGCGACGGCATGATTGGCACCGCCTGCGATACCGGCTGGTGGGGCACGCAGGGCTTTGATGCGGCGCAAGCAATCCGAGAATTGGGCAGGCATTTGTTCGCCGTGCACCTCAAGGACATCAAGGCCGCTGGAGCGCACGAGACCTGCAAGTTTGGTGCCGGCGTGGTGGACATTCAAGCCTGTGTGCAAGCCATGCGCGAAGTGGGTTACGCCGGTCCAATCGGCATTGAGCACGAACCCGAGCATCACGATCCAACCCAAGATGTGCTCGAGAGCAAAGCCGTGCTCGAGACGTGGATGAAAGGCGGTAAGGCATGAAGAAGACCCGAGTCGCCGTGATTGGTTGCGGCAACATCGCTGGACCGTACAGCAAGGACATCCTCAAACATCCGAGCCTCGAGATTGCTGGTTTCAGCGACATCGATCAGGCTCGAGCGCAAGCTTTTGCGACTGAGCATGGTGGCAAAGCGTATGCGAATCTCGAGGAGGCACTGGCGGACCCGAGCGTGGATGTAATCGTCAACTTGACAATTTTCCAAGCCCATTACGAGGTCGTGAAGGCCGCGTTGAATGCAGGCAAGCACGCCTACAGCGAGAAGCCCCTGGCCCTCAAAGCAAATGAGGCGCTCGAGCTTGTTGAGCTTGCCAAAGCAAAAAACTTGAAACTTGGTTGTGCCCCAATCACCTTCTTGGGCGAGGCGCAACAGACCGCCATGAAAATGGTGCGTGAGGGCAAGATCGGCACCCCTCGAGTTGTGTACGCCGAGGTCAATCACGGTCGGATTGAGAGTTGGCATCCGAATCCCGCACCTTTTTACGCGGTCGGTCCGAACCTTGATGTTGGCGTGTATCCGCTCGCGCTCACCACCGCACTGTTCGGTCGCGTCAAGCAACTCACCGCCTTTGCCCGCACACTTTCACCAAACCGCGTGACCAAAGATGGAACGGCTTTCGCCGTGACCACGCCAGATTTTTACGTCGTCAACCTCGAGTTCGAGTCTGGCGTGCTTGTGCGCTTGACCACAAATTTTTATGTTTCTGGCAGCACCAATCAGGGCGAAGGCATCGAGTTTCATGGCGATGTCGGATCGCTGTATTTGCATTCGTGGTTCGTGGCAAATTCCAAACTCGAGTACGCCGATTTCGGCAAGAATTACGAGGCGGTGCCGCTCGTGCAGGCCACCGATCTAGGCATTGATTGGGCTCGGGGCTTGCAAGATTTTTGCGACGCGATTCAGAATGGCACGCAATCTCGAGTCACTGGCAATCAGGCTGCGCATGTCGTGGAAATTCTCGAGGCCACCGACGAGAGCGCCCGCACCGGTCAGACGGTTGTGTTGAAAAGCACGTTTGAAATTCCCGCACCGATGGATTTCGCCAAGTAAGCTCAAGTGTTCGGCACGTTCAAGCACCAGTGGTGTGCGGCCGCTTTCGTTCAAGTTTGGATCTTGAAATGCCGTATACTGCGTTTTTCAGTTTTGGTATTTGTACCAAGCTTTGGGGAGTTGCACGATTCCCCAAAGACTATGCACTTGAACGAAACGTACTTCTCGAGCCTTACCGCGTTTTTGGCACGTCGGGCATGGGTTTAGGGGGCCGACCCATGCCCGTGAGCGTTCCCGCCCGTCAGCGCCGCAAGCGATCCAAGCCCGATAGGTGCTGGTTTGGGATCAAGAAGCCCGTCAGGTGCTGCTGTAGGGGGCAAGAAGGTGCATGGTTGGGATCAAGACAGGTGCTGGTGTGGGGCCAGAAGGAATGGCTCGCGGGCTGGGTGCTGACAAGCGTTTCAAAGGCAGTGCGGGCGAAGTCTTGGCTTTGAGGACGAAGCGTTCAAGTTCAGCGATGCTGTTGGTGGTGGCTGCTTTTTGTTTGAGCGTCTCGAGGATGGTTTGCCTGTTCTGGTCAAGATGGTCATGGGCTGAGTTTACAAGTCCCAATCTGCGGCCGCACCCAGCCTCGCCACAAGGCGGGGCTTTCCTATTTCTGCGCGGTAAACTGATCTCATGGTTTCGCTCGAGGGCCGCATCCTGTCTGCAATCGGTTGGATCGAGGGCGTGATTCGTTTTGAAAACTCGATTCTCGAGATCACACCGGCCAGCATTCCGGCAAGTTCACCGTGGATCGTGCCGGGATTCATCGATGTTCACGTGCATGGTGGCGCGGGCGCAGACACGATGGATGGCGAGGATGAAGTGCTCGAGTTGGCGCGGTTTCACGCCACGCACGGCACGATTGCCTTGCTGCCAACGACGATCACAAACCCGTGGTTGAACGTGCTCGAGGGTTTGCGTTACGTGCGTCGGGCCATGAAGATGCAAGCAGAGGATGGTCTCGCGGGCGCTCGAGTTTTAGGGGCACACCTTGAGGGACCATTCATCAGCCCAAAACGATTGGGGGCGCAACCACCATTCACGCTCGAGCCAACACCGGAACGTTTAGCGGAAGCACTAGAGTTTGGTGTGATTCGCGTGGTCACGCTCGCACCGGAGATCGGTCGGGGGCTCGAGGCGGCGCACGCTTTTGCAGCGGCAGGCATTCGGGTCAGCATTGGTCACACGGCAGCCACGACTGAACAGACAGAACTCTTAATCGAGGTGGTGCATCGCTCGAACGGAATCGCCAGCGGCACGCATTTGTTCAACGCCATGGGCGGACTCGAGGGGCGCAATCCCGGCATCGTCGGCGCATTGCTGGGAAATTCTCGGGCTTGGGCAGAGGTGATCCTCGACGGGCATCACGTTCACACCTCGAGTTTTCGCACCGCGTACCATGCCAAACCCGAACGTTTGATGCTGATCACCGATGCGATTCGAGCGGCGGGGATGCCAGAAGGTGAATACGACCTCGGCGGCCAGACCGTCTACGTCGGCAATGGCACGTGCACGCTCGAGGGTGGTTCGCTCGCCGGAAGCCTGCTAACAATGGATCAGGCGGTGCGCAACGCGGTCAAGGCGGGATTGTCGCTTGAGGTGGCTGTGAAGCTTGCCAGCACTCATCCGGCAAAATACTTGGGCCTCGAGAAGAAGGGTTCGCTCACGGTTGGGCATGATGCCGACATCGTGGTTTTGGATGAGCACCTGAACGTCTCGAGCGTGCATATTGAAGGGCGACAGGTCGCATAATCCATCGCCCCAAATTATCTCGAGTTTTAGTTCTTGAGAGCCAAGTGCTTGTTGATTTGATCGCGGTACTTGCGGCCAGACATGTCCGCGCCAACGGTGATCTCGACCGGTTGACCATCCTTGAAGAGGATCATGGTCGGAATGCTCATCACACGGAATTTCATGGCGGCCTGCTGGTTGTCATCGACGTTCAGCTTGGCAACCTTGATTTTGCCCTCGTATTCGCCCGCGATGGCTTCCACAATCGGTGCAACCGCACGGCATGGTCCGCACCAGGGAGCCCAAAAATCGACCAGTGTCAGGCCGCTCGAGATTTCGGTGTCAAAAGTTGCATCGGAAAGTTCAACGTATTTACCCATGTTGGTGTGCCTCCTCAAATTCTTCCAAGCTCAGTGTTCCAAAACGGAACTTCTGAGAGTATTCTACGCCCTCGAGCACCCCAAGCCGGTCTGCTGCATGACAGAGCGTGAAGATTTCACCTTTTGCCTGACAATCCTCGACTCGAGCCTGTAAACTGAGCGCATGATCTACTTGAAGATTCTGCTTGGCATTTTGGTCAGCGTGCCGTTGTGCGTGATCCTGCCTTACTTGGCGGTTCAACAACCGCTGTGGTTTCTTGCTGTCATGATCGTGTTCGGCGTGTTGTTCACCCTCAGCTTTCGGGATCGGAAACGAACATGAGTTACGGCGAGGTCGGTCATGGTGAGATTCAACTCTCGGGCGAGCAGATTGCAACTCGAATTCGTGAACTTGGGGCACAAATCACCAAGGATTACGCGGGCCGAGAACCACACCTGATCTGCGTTTTGAACGGCGCATTCCTGTTCATGGCAGACTTGGTTCGCAGCATCGAACTGCCATTGACCGTCGATTTCCTGGCCGTCTCAAGTTACGGCACCGAAACCAAAACATCCGGTGAAGTTCGGCTGACCAAAGACTTAAGCCTGCCATTGCACGGACGAGACGTGATCCTGGTCGAAGACATCGTGGACACCGGCCTGACCATGAATTACCTGCTCTCGTACCTTGAGGGGCGCGGCCCGAAAAGCCTGACGGTTGCAGCATTGTTATCAAAACCCTCGAGACGCCGCGTTGAAGTACCCGTCGGTTACATGGGCTTCGAGATTCCCGACGCTTACGTTTACGGTTACGGCCTGGACCGGGCGCATTACGACCGGAACATCCCATTCATCTCGAGTGTCAAAACGAGCTAAAAGTTTTGAGTTTGGGCTCGAGGTTGAACACAAAAAACCGGGACGCATTTGTCAGCGCCCCGGTTTGAGTTTCAACTTGGTTTATTCAGAACCGATCAGTATTTTTTGCGGGCGCGGAAACCACGGGATTCGCCGGGGCGGGAATCGCTTGGACGACCGGACGAGAATCCACCACGGGACGCGCCGCCACTGTTGGAATTCGAGGCGTTCGATGTGCTGCTTGAGGTTCCACTCGAAGTGCTGCCCGAGGAGTTCGAGTTGCTAGGGCGGTAATTATCGCGGTTGCCTTGGAAGCGGTTGTTACCCCCACCGCTGCTGCGCGGACGCGAGTCGTTGTAACGGCTGTCACGCACTGGTGCTTCAATCAGTTCTGGCAGCACGGTCGCCAGTTCAATCTTGATGTCGTCCATTGCCTCGAGCGCCACGAGTGCGGCAGCGGCGTGGGTTGGCACGTCGGCGGCGACGCCACCGTTGAAGGCTTTGATCTTGCCGAGGGCTTTGCTGGACAAACCGCTGGCCTGCGCGAGCACCGCAACGGCACGCGGCACGTTCAGGCGTGCAGCACGAAGCAGAAGCGTGGTCATGCCCTCTTCGCCAGTGATCAGGCTGGCTGGCTTCGGCGCGGTGTGCACTCCAGCGATCCAGGCCAGGGCTCGAGCCAAGGCTTCTTCGGCTCCGTAGGCTTCGACGAGGGCGGTGGCCTCTTCCATGAACGGTTCAGTCACTTCGACTGGAACGCTGCGCACGTCTTTGGCGGCGTTGCGCGAGGCGGCCATGCCGACATCGCTGGCCTTCGGCGCGTCACGGCGCTCGAAGAACACGCCCGTTTCATGCTCGAGGGTGCGCAATGAACGTTGCTCGCGGTCGGTGTAGAGGACAACGGCGACGCCGCTCTTTCCGGCGCGACCGGTGCGGCCCGAACGGTGAATGTAGGCTTCGCTGTCGTTGGGGAAGTGATGCTGCACGACCAACTCGACATCGGGAACGTCCAAGCCACGGGCGGCGACATCGGTGGCAACCAGAACGCGGGTGCGTCCGGCACGGAAGCCCTCGAGCGCACGTTCGCGTTGGCTTTGCGCCAGATCGCCGTGAATCGCCTCGGCCTCGAGACCGCGATGAATCAACTCGAGTGCGAGTTCGTCGCAATCACGTTTGGTGCGGGTGAAGATGATGGCGCGTTCCGGGCCCTGCACGGTCAAGAGATCCGCGAGGACTCGGGTGCGAGCGGCAGGATTGACCTTGATCGCAAGATGGGTCGTTGTCGATTGCGTGGCGTTCTCATCACCGACAAGATCGACCTTGATTGGACTGCGCAGATAGCCTCGAGCCAACTTGTCCACCCAGCGCGGAATGGTTGCCGAGAACAGCATCGTCTGACGGTCCTTCGGGGCAAACTCGAGGATCTTCTCGACGGCCTCTTGGAAGCCCATCGACAACATCTCGTCGGCCTCGTCCAAGACCGCGATTTGCAATTCGTCGAATCCGAGCGAACCGCGACCGAGGTGATCGATCACACGACCGGGCGTACCCACAACGATGTCCACGCCGCGTTGCAAGTCACGTTCCTGCGGCGTGTAACTGGTGCCGCCATAAATCGTGGTCGTGAAAAGGTGCGCGGCGCTCGACTCGAGTTCTCGCGCAATCTGCTTGGCGAGTTCACGGGTCGGGGTGAGGATCAAGGCGCGAGGCTTGCGGCCACGCTCACGGGAAACCTCCAACCGGGTGGCGATGGGCAGACCGAACGCAAGCGTTTTGCCGGTGCCGGTGCGGGCGCGACCAAGAATGTCCTTGCCCTCAAGCGAGTGCGGCAAGGTTTGTTCTTGAATCGGCGTGGGTGTCGTGATGCCTCGAGCATCCAAGCTCAAGAGCACGCTCGGCGGGAGCGCGAAGTCTGAAAACTGCATGTGGTACATCCTTTCCGGGCGTTTCGTCAACCCAGAAAAGACCATCTTCCCTCGAGCCTATGACGATGAAAACCCGACCGTCGCCTTGACGGTGTGCTGCGTCAGGGCAGCCAACGAAGGACTGTACACGAAGTTTTCAGAAATTGCTAGGCCCAGTTCAATGTTCCCGCCACGGGGACGCGGTAAACGGTATCTTGAAACACATGCAAAGCCTTTGGAATGACGCGGATGCCAACCAGTGCAAAACCGATCTCGAGCTTCGGGTCTACACGTCGAGGTTGCTCGGGCAGAACACGAATCTGGTGCTGCACGGCGGCGGGAACACAAGCGTCAAGATTCTCGAGCGAGATTTGTTCGGCGATGAACCCGAGTTGCTGTACGTCAAAGGGAGCGGCTGGGATCTGAGCACGATTCGGGCGGCAGGATTCTCACCGGTTCGCATGGATGAGTTGCTGAAACTCGCCAAGCTCGAGAAGCTTTCCGACACTCAAATGGCTCGAGCCTTGCGCGTGGCGACGGTTGATCCGAACGCTCCAGCCCCGAGCGTCGAGGCGATTCTGCATGCGATCTTGCCATTCAAGTTTGTTGATCACACGCACACGGATGCGCTCGTAACAGTCATGAACACGCCCTCCGGTCTGGCTCGGGTCGAGGAAATTTACGGCGATGAGGTCGTGGTGATTCCATACGTGATGCCGGGATTTGATCTGGCGAAACGTTGCGCCAAGGATTTCCCGAAGTTGGTCACGGCCAAAACCAGAGGCATGGTCTTGATGAATCATGGCCTGTTCACGTTCTCGGATTCCGCGCAGGAAAGTTACGAGAACATGATCGAACTCGTGAACCGAGCTGAAAAATACCTCGAGAAGAAACGGGCTTGGAAGATTCGAGCGTCGAAACCAGTGAAAATGGCACAATCGATTCGGCTCGAGCTTGCACAATTGCGAAACGAAATCTCGAGCCTAATTGGGCAGCCAGTGATCTTACGCAGCAATCAAGAAGCGGACTGTCTCGCATTCACTCAGCGTGAGGATCTTGCCAAAATTGCGACTCGAGGACCGGCCACACCAGACCACGTGATCCGCACCAAACGCATTCCGATGATCGGGCGCGACCTGAAAAAATACTCGAGCGCCTACCAAAAGGACTTCGAGAGATTTGCCAAAAAATCTGGACGCGACTTAACGATGCTCGATCCGGCCCCACGCATCATCCTTGATCCGAAACTGGGTTTGATCGGCGTCGGCAAATCCTCGAGCGATGCCGCGATGGGCGAAGACATTTACCGCCACACCATCGAAATCATTTCTCGGGCCGAAAAACTCGAGTCCTGGCAAGCGTTACCCGCACCAGCAATTTTTGAGATGGAATACTGGGACCTCGAGCAAGCAAAACTCAAGAAATCCGGCTCGAGCCCCGCGTTCATGGGTGAGGTTGCGCTGGTGACCGGCGCTGCCTCCGGCATTGGCAAGGCGTGCGTAGAGGCGATGCTCCGACGTGGCGCGAGCGTGATCGGGCTGGACCTGAACTCAAGCATTACGACCACTTTCTCAAGGCCCGACTATCTAGGAATCGTTTGTGACATTACCGACGAGAGTGCGCTGATCTCTGCGCTCGAGGCTGGCGTGCGACGCTTCGGTGGACTCGACATGATCGTGCTCAATGCTGGAATCTTCCCCTCGAGCCAGATGATCAAAAACCTCGACCTCGAGACTTGGCAGAAAGTCATGCGCGTAAACCTGGATGCGAACCTTTCACTGATGCGCGAGGCGCACCCACTTCTCAAACTTGCACCAAATGGCGGAAGGGTTGCCGTAATCGCTTCCAAGAACGTCCCAGCACCCGGACCCGGCGCAGCCGCCTACAGCGCCTCCAAAGCCGCTTTGACACAACTTTCAAGGGTCGCCGCGCTCGAGTGGGGTGCGGACAACATTCGCGTCAACATGCTGCATCCAAACGCCGTGTTCGATACTGGCATTTGGACACTGGAAATCCTCGAGAAACGTGCCAAATCCTATGGCCTCAGCATCGAGGCATACAAAACCAACAATGTACTTCGCACCGAAGTCTCGAGCCGTGATGTTGCGGAACTCGCAGCGGAATTGTGCGGGCCGGTGTTTGCCAAAACCACAGGCGCTCAAATTGCGATTGATGGTGGAAATGACCGGGTGATCTGATTTTCGTAGGTGCACTGTGCTCATCAATGCACAAAACGGTGCGCACGGCGCACCCTACTCGAGCATCACGTCTGAACGGACTTCTCCATCAATGCTTGAATCTCGAGTTGATCCGCCGCGCTCGGCAAACTCCAATCGGGTTGGTACGCGAAGACCTCCTCGAGTTTTTGCGAACCAAAATGATCGTTCAGAATCTCGACATGTTTGCTCGAGATCAATCCCGGATGCGCGACACCGCAGGCGTGGCAGAGGCGCAGGATTTCTTTGCGAAGGGTCAGGATGTAATTCGCCAACCGAGCACTTTTATCGGTCGGATCGAGGCCGCGCATCAGCCAGGGGTTCTGGGTGGCAACACCGGTTGGACAGCGGTTCGTGTGGCATTTTTGCGCCTGAATACAGCCAATCGCCAGCATCGATTCCCTGGCGACATTGATCATGTCGCAACCGAGCGCAAAGGCAAAAATCGATTCTTCTGGGAAACCCAGTTTGCCACTGCCGATGAGGACGATGTGTTCGTGCAGGCCAGCCCGAGCGAAAATTCCGTAAACTCGAGTGAAGCCCAATTTGAAAGGTAGAGAGACATGATCGGTGAAGGTCAATGGGGCTGCGCCCGTGCCACCCTCGCCGCCGTCGATGGTCACGAAATCGGGACCTTTTCCGGTCTCGAGCATTTTTTGCGCGAGCGTCTCCCAGAATCCAAGATCGCCCACGGCGGATTTGATCCCAACTGGCAATCCGGTTTTACTCGAGAGCAGTTCGATGAATTCGATCAGCGTATCGACATCGTGAAAGGCGCTATGATTGCTCGGGCTCAGGCAATCCTGACCGACGGGCACACCTCGAGCATCGGCGATTTCTTGCGTGACTTTTTCGGCGGGAAGCACACCGCCCAAACCGGGTTTTGCGCCCTGCGAAAGTTTGATTTCGATGGCTTTGACCGGAGCGGAATTGACCGTCTCGAGAAATTTTTCTAGGCTGAAACTGCCATCCAAATTCCTGCACGCAAAGTAACCCGTACCGATCTGCCAAACGAGATCTCCACCCATTTTGTGATACTTCGAGATGCCGCCCTCACCGGTGGATTGCATCGCGCCGATTTGCGCGACACCTCGGTTTAGGGCTTCAATCGCTGGACCGGAAAGCGAACCGAAACTCATGCCCGAAACATTGACTACGCTTCCAGGACGGAACGCTTTCGGGCGCTTGTGATACGCACCGATCACCTTCGCGCAAGGAATCGCGTACTTCTGATCGTGCGATTCCGGCAGCGGAAACACGGAATGCTTGATGATCAGGTAATTCGGGTTGTGCTCGAGGTCGTTGTCGGTGCCAAACGCGAAATAATTGTTTTGCTTTTTCGCGCTGGCGTAAACCCAACTGCGTTGATCGCGGTTGAAAGGCCTTTCGGAATCATTGCTGGCGATGATGTACTGTCGCAATTCTGGTCCGATGCCCTCGAGAAAATACCGCAAGTGTCCAATCACCGGGAAGTTGCGGGTGACGGCGTGTTTGGTTTGCGTCAGGTCGCGGTAAGCGACAAATCCGAGCGCGAGCAGAATCAGCACGATCCAGATCATGGGTTCCTCCAGGTTGAAGCCTCTTGTCGTCTACGGGCAGTCTAACGCTGAAGGCTCAGGCGGGACGAAACAAAACCGTCTCGAACACGGTTGCCGAGAACACCTCGAGTTAAGGTTGACCATGACCAAACCGTTCGGAGGTGGCAAGAAACCCAGCGAACGCCCCAGTAAAATCTGTCCAACCTGCCAAAAGCCCTTCACGTGGCGCAAAGCCTGGAAGAACACCTGGGAGAGTGTGATCTACTGCTCGGATCGCTGCCGCAACCGCAGGTAGGCTCGGGCCGTTCAAGCCAATTCGTCGTGCGGGCCTTGGGTGCTGGTCGGGCAGATCCACCAATCTGGATGCGCTCGAGAAAGTTGTATGGCCGCCTCGGTCGCCTGTTGTGAGTCCCGCGCCAAGCCAAAACAGGTTGATCCCGAACCGCTCATCAACACGCCGTGCAAACCAGCCTGCTCAAGTTCGCGTTTGACTTCCGTAACAATTGAGTAAGCCTCAAGAACCGGACGCTCGAGGTCATTGCGGTAAGGCGGGGCTTCTCTTTGCTCTAGTGCTCGGACAATCTTTTCAACCTCGAGCGATTCACCAAACCTGCCACGCAATCCGACATATGCCTCTTTTGCTGTGATACCAACGCCAGGATTCGCCAGGACCAAATGCACTTCGGACAACTCGAGCGGTTCGAGGATTTCGCCGATGCCTTGCGCCCGTGCCGCCGTGAAATGTCCAGAGACGGCCTCGAGCAGAAATGGTACGTCGGCACCGAGTGATTTTGCCAGGGCAGGCAGGTCAATCGTTGATGGATAAATTCTCGAGAGTCCTTGCAAGGTTGCCGCCGCATCGCTCGAGCCGCCACCCAATCCGGCAGCAATCGGAAGGTTTTTCTCGAGGACAAGGCGCACACCAGCATCAATTCCAGCAAGTTCGAGGTAGCGTTCAGCGGCGCGATAGACCAGGTTTTCGGAATTCGTTGGCAAGTCTGGTCCGAGGATCTCGAGCAAAATTCCAGAATCTTGAGGTTCAAGCGAAAGCACATCACCGGTGTTGAGTGTTGTGAAGATCGTGTCGAGCGTGTGGTAGCCGTTCTCGAGTTTTCCCGTCACCGCCAAGCCAAGGTTTATTTTTGCCGGTGCGAACAGTTTTAACTTCACGCCTCTCCCCCATTCCAGACTCGAGCAAACGCCTCGGCCAGCGCGTAATCGCCGGGGCGTGTGACTTTAAACAATCGCGGATCACCAGCCACGAGTGCGACCGGCCAGCCGAGACGAGCAACCAAACCGGCATCGTCGGTTGCGGCAAAGCCCTCGAGTCGTGCACGTTCGTGTGCCTCAAGCAGCAACTTGCGTTTGAATCCTTGCGGCGTTTGAATCGCGTGAATGCTCGAGCGGTCCAGAAGATTGCCCCACATTTTTCTTGCATCCTCGAGCACCAAGGTGTCGGCAGCGGGCAGTGCCGTTGTCGCGGCCCCAACCTCGAGTACCGCGTCGATCACGGCTTGAATGATCTCGATGGACAAAAACGGTCTGGCCGCATCGTGAATCAAAACGATTTCATGGCTGGCAGCCTCGAGTAAATTTTTGACACTTTCCTGTCGTGTCAATCCGCCCGACACACGACGAACATGTGCGGGCAGTTGTGTATCCAAATGCGATTCTGGCAGCGCAACGATCACCTCGTCCACATTGGCGAAACTGGCGATCGCACGCTCGAGCAAAGACCTCCCAGCCAATTGCACGAACGCTTTCGGACCCATACCGAGCCGTTCGCCCGACCCTGCCGCTGGGATCAACGCTGTGACTCGAGGTTTCAAATGCTGGCCCACCACTCGATCTGAACCTCATCAAACCCAAGAGGTGAAACTGGCTGACCGGGTTTCAAGATGCGCCGCGAAATGCATGTCTTGCTGTCCGGTTCGCGGTGAACCTCGAGTTCGTTTTCACTCAAATTGAGAATCCAATAGTCCTGAATACCGTTTCGAGCGTAAGCCTCGAGTTTCGCCGTTCGGTCACGCTCGAGGGTGCATTCACTGACCTCAATGATCGATAAGGTATCGTCTGGTGTCGCATTTCGGGTGGCGTTACGACTGCTCGGTGCGCCCCGCAGGGCGATGTCAGGTTCAACGGAATCGGGTGGCGGCGCAGAAAGCACGCATGGCAATTGAACTGCGACCACGGCTTGAGTCTGCAACGCAAGTTTCAACCGTTCGTCTAAGGTCAACACTGCATCCGCATGGGCTGGACTTTGCAATCCCGTCACGGTGATTTCTCGGTTCAGCAATTCGACATGCTCGTCCACGAACAGGCCGAGGTCGCTCATTTGCTCGAACTCGGCAAACGAGAAGCTCCGCCGGTGAACCTCTGGCTGCGGCACGTCGGTTTTGCGTTCCGCCAGTGCTGTCATGACTTCAGTCTAGCATCGAGATCCAGATCGCCTGTCTGATCGCAAATTTCACGCTGGAGGCCGACGAAGATTCCAGTGGTGCGTTTGCGAAACATCAAATAGCCCACGTCCGCCGCTGCGAGGGTCGGCAGCACAAGCACCATCGCAATCGCAAAGACCGGACTCGAGAATGGAGCCCAAAACCACGGCAGGCTTTCAACACCGTTGTCAATCATGAAATCGGGCAGTTCACCTTTTGGCGTGCCGACGAGTTTTAAGTGCATGGCGAGCGCGTAGCCGCCAGCCCGAAGAACAATCCTTGCCCGAAGCTGAGGATGCCGGTGGTTTCCCAAACGACTGAGATGCCGATGGCGACGAGCGCGAGAAAACGTCCGACGAGAATCAGGTTGCAATTGTCCAACCAAAACGGTGCGGTCACGAGTGCGAGCAGCACCACCGGCAACGCAAGCGTGCAAACCGTGATGGCTCGAGCAGGTGATGGGGCGTTCACGAATCCACCTCGAGCGCCCTCAAGCGTACCGAAGTGCGACGACGAAGACGAGCGCGATGAATTTTGCCAAACTCATACCAAGTCGTGATTGAAAGCAGCGGTTTTCTGCTTTCAATCCGAGGTGAGCGAGTGACGAAAAATCAAGTCGTCTTACTGGTCGTGTATCCGAAGCGACCCAAGCGCGAATGGCCCGTTAGGTGCCAGCTTATGAGCAAGAAGCCCGTCAGG
>JANOWZ010000642.1:0-3362 GCA_031418155.1 Deinococcales bacterium | reverse complement strand
AGCCCGAACACCTGTTCTTCATCTCAAAATCTTGGGGTTTGATGTCAAAATCTTGGCTTGCCAAGTTTTGAGTCTGGGATCGGCACTTCATCTCAAAATCTTGGCTTGCCAAGTTTTGAGTCCGGGGTCAATGCGGGATTTGCACTTGCCCGCCCGTCCTTTGCCGCCTATACTTCTCAAGCGCTACCGGCGCAACGCGGTGGTGGCTCTCGAACCAGGTCAGGGTCGGAAGACAGCAGCCTTAAGGGATGCCCATCAGGTGCCGTTGCTTACCGGTGGCGCACTTTATTGCCTCGAGCGTTCAGACTCGAGGGTTCATGAATGCTCGAGACCACGATTCGCTCAGAGAAGCATGAACAAGCCTGTTTTGCCGTGCATCACACCGTTTTCAGCCTCGAGCCCGCCTTGACGCAAATGGTAGGATTGAGCCGTGAGTGCCGCGATTTACCAGAAAGCCAGACCGATCCATTGGGACGAGGTCGTCGGTCAAGAACACGTCAAAGACGTGCTCCGACCCGCCCTCGAGCGTGGCCGGATTGGTCACGCCTACCTGTTCAGCGGTCCTCGCGGGGTGGGCAAGACGACCACGGCGAGGTTGATCGCCATGACGGTCAATTGCGATGACATAACCGCCGTCAAACCGTGTGGTGTTTGCGAATCCTGCAAGATGGTGATCGCAGGCCGACACCCGGATGTCCTCGAGATTGATGCGGCCAGCAACAACAGCGTCGATGACGTGCGTGATTTGCGCGAGAAGGTCGCTCTTCAACCGATGCGCAGCACGAACAAGGTTTACATCTTGGACGAGGCGCACATGATGAGCAAAAGCGCCTTCAATGCGCTTTTGAAAACGCTCGAGGAGCCACCGGAGCACGCGGTCTTTGTGCTCGCTACGACCGAGCCGGAACGCTTGCCGCCAACGATCCTTTCGCGCTGCCAGCATTACCGGTTTCGACGGTTGAACCTTGAAGAAATCGCTGGCAAACTCGAGGGCATCGCCACACGTGAAGGTGTGAATGCGCAAAAAGAGGCGCTCGCCCTGATTGCCCGTTCTGCCGATGGTGCGATGCGTGACGGTGAGAGCCTGCTCGAACGGATGCTCGCCTCGGGTGAACCGGTTTTGACACTGGCCCAGGTTGAGGGTGCGCTCGGCTTGCCGCCACAGGATCGAATCACGAACCTGGCGATTGGACTGGCCAAAGGCGAAACGGCCCTGGTGCTCGAGACACTTTCGGGGTTGTACGGCGATGGTTTCGCGCCGCGCACGATCACCGAACGCACCAAGATTGCCCTGCGCGACATCGTGCATTCGGTCCTGAATGTCGGTCCCGCCCGAGACCGCAAAGACAACCTGTACGACGACCTCGCGCCCGCACACCTGTTGCAACTGATCAAAATTTTGGACGAAGAGGACCAGCGTTTCGCTCGGGCATCAGATTTGATTTCGCTCGAGATGGCGTTCACGAAAGCTTTGATCGGTCCAGCGAGCGGCGGCGAGGCCATCAGCACCGACGGCAACCTCGGCGTGCGCGTCTCGGCGCTCGAGCGGCAACTCAAAGAGGGCGGCGGTGCGCGTCCCGCCCGTTCTGGCCCGCCCGAGTTCGATCCGTTCGCTCGAGCGCCACGGGCGGCAGCGGCCCCAAAACTTGCAGAGGACACGCCAGACGCGCCTCGGACTGAACCTCGAATGCCAACCTCGAACTCGGCAAGCTCGAACCCAGCGGCTGCCCCGAGCGCACCTGCAAGCGCAAACGGCACTTGGGGCGATGTGGTCGCCAAAGCCAAACCGCAACTCAAAGCGTTTTTGCGCGAAGGCAAAGGTGACGTGCGTGGCGATACCGTCGTGCTCGAGTACGGTCCGAAACACAAATGGCACGCCGAACAAATCGCCGCAAAACTCGAGGATGTCGGTGCGCTCGTGCGACAAATTTTTGGCGCAGGGTTCGCGCTGGAACTGGTCATGCCGGACGGGTCAAAAAAAAACTCGAGGGGAAACAACCCTGACGGGACAGCCAGCGTCGTTCGTGCAGCCCCGCCTGAACCTCGAGCCCCATCGGGCGCAGCCATCGTTGAGCCTCGAGTAGAAGTGCCGACTGAACCGGTTGTCGAGCCAATCTACATTGAACCGGCAATCGAACCGGCTCGAGTCGAACCAACGATTCAAGCTCGAGTCGAACCACGGATTGAACCGCAGGTGCAAAGCGTGCAAGTGCTCGAGCGTCCAGCCGTGATCGCAGCACCAGACGATCTCGAGCCAGAATTTGAGCCAGCACCAACCGTTCCACGCACAACTCCGGCCTTCGTGCAAGACGGCCCCATTCACATTGCGGATGCACTGCCAACCGCGCTCGAGTTTGATGCGCTCGGAAAACCACCCAGCCCAGAAGAAAGTTTGTTCGGGGCGAAAACCTATGTGCAAGCGGTCGAACCGGAAGCCGCAAATCTCGAACCTCCAACGATCCAAATGCTCGAGCCTTCAGAAGCGCCCGAACTTGAAATGCAACCCGTGAACGCTTCCGCCGATGATGCGCCTTGGCTCGAATCGGTCGAAGTTGCACTCGATGCTGGTGACGTGCCGTTCTTTGAGGAAGGGCCGCCGCTCGAGTTGTACGACGCTCCAGCCAGCGCACCTCGCGGCAATCCACCACCGACCAGATCAGCGCGATTGGACACGCCAGAAGTCTCTCAGCCCCGCAGCGCACCTCGAGCAGCATCACAGGCCAGCACGGACGACGCAGAAGCCGCGCCCGAAGTGAAAAGTCCAGCGAAATTGCGGGCGCATCCAAATTACGAACACCTCGCCAAACTGTTCACACATCGGGTGCGCGAGGCGGGCGTGATTGAAGGCGCAGCGAAACCGAGCACCGAACCCGCCAGTGAATCAGAGGTTCACGTGGCAGAAGAGGCCGAAGCATGAAACGAATCTCGAGCCTGATCCTCATGGTTATCCTGCTGTTTGGGCAAGCGTTTGCCGAACCCGGCAAGATCACGCTGACCCCCTCCCAAAACGACACTCGAGGCCCAGTCTTGAACGTGGTCAAACCCTTCGAGGTTCGGCTTGAAACCGCCATCAATGGGGCTAAAACCGCCACAATGAGCCTGATCCGGGCGGGCCGACCCGTCGGTGGCGAAATCCCATTGCGCAAAGATGGAACGGCCTGGACCGGAAAAGCCAAACTTGAGTTTCCAGGCGCTCACATCCTGACCGTGCGATTGTTTGAAGGCAAACGCATCTGGTCTGCCGCCATCGACACCCGCGCCCTCGAGTCGGATGCCAAACCATTCCCAGCCGGTTCCAACGCCGTGCAAGATTTGGATTTCACCGTCACCGAAGGCAAAGCGGGCGGCGACACGAACGGACT
>JANOWZ010000641.1:0-2079 GCA_031418155.1 Deinococcales bacterium | reverse complement strand
GAAACTCTTGAGTACTTGATTAGCGTTGTGCGTAAGCCGCCGCCAGCGCATCAAATCCGCTCAACCCAGCCAACTTCGCACTTTCAATCACACTCTTAAACGCCGTTAACGCTCGAGCACCACGCCAAGATTTCGACCCGGCACACAACTTCCGAAAAATCACCGCCGGTCTCAACGCCCGTTCAGCCGCATTATTCGTCGGACTCACCCGCGAGTCCAGCAGAAACCGTAACAAACTTCCTCGAGCGTGATGCCAAGCCAACCCACGCCGTAAACGCTCATTGAGTTTCGTCAATGGTACTGGTCGTTCTCGCAATAACCGACCCAGTTTCCTCGAGAGTGCTCGACCATCCCGCGCAAACATTTCATCGGTCACATCGTCTCGAAGCAATTTCGAGTGCAACCGTAACGCCGTCTTGAAGATTGTCCGAACTGCTTTCGGAAAGTCACAAGCCCGTCCCTTACTACCCTCGAGCAAATCACGGATGTTCTTCAGGACGTGCGCCACACACTTTTGCTGCTTGACCTGATCGAAGACTTTCGCGTCGTAACTCGAGAAGCGATCACAGCCCATCACACCAGCGAAGTTCGCTGGGATCACCTTGAGCACTTCGTCAGATCTGTGCTGCTCGCAGATTTGGTACACGAGACTCGAGCTTGTTTTGAAGGCCATCAGAAACGCGCCTGCGCCTGCGACTCGCCAGCCGGTGTCATCCGTGTTGACCAAACTCGCGTGTTGAACATTCTCTCGTAACGCCTGGTATTTCACGTCCATCAAGTTGTTCTTGTCCGCGAGTTTCAACGCTGACTGCGTCAGTGCTCCTTGCGTGACACGCAAGCCGACCGTCAGTGCAAGGACGGCTGGGACTTTCCTGACGGTCACACCCATCTCGTACTGCAAGGCGTGTGCCATTGCGAGCGCTCGAGGACCAAGCCGTCGTGCAATGCACGCAGGGCGTGACGCGCGGTACTTCCGACTTGATGGCTGCTGATCATCGGGTGCGTGGCTTGCACGGTGATCCCGCAGGTAGCGCAGGTTTTGCGTTGCAGTTGGTATTCGATGATTTCGGGTTTCAACTCGGGCAGTTCGCTGATCCAAGCGAAACGAAACCCGGCAGGTTCGAGCAGGTTACCGCACGATTCGCAGGTGTCCTGCTTGAGTGCGACTTGCACGGTTTTTGTGATTTCTTCCGGGCTGGGTGCTGTCTGGTATTTGAACGTGCCAATGCCTGGTTTTCGACCTGGCTTGCCAGGGTGTTGTTTGGGTTGGTTACGGC
Organism: Deinococcales bacterium; assembly: GCA_031418155.1. GTDB lineage: Bacteria > Deinococcota > Deinococci > Deinococcales > JAAFIG01 > JANOWZ01. The sequence goes on along the minus strand of JANOWZ010000641.1, from coordinate 802 downwards.
TGAATGGCGCGGCTGACTTGTATTTTTCGCGTTTGAGTTTCTCGAGGTCTTCGCGTAAGCGTTTGTTTTCAACTTCGAGCTCTTCGATGGCAGCGAGGGCACGTTTCAGATCGGCACGAAGCTGCCCGTTCTCCTGTTGGAGGGTCTCGAGTTCGCCTGCGCCAGTCATGACCGAGTTTACCGCAACGCCCACCCAACGCTATTCAAGTACACTCTTGATCCAAGGCCAGCATTGGTGGTGGTACGTCATCGCGGGCGGAATCCTGATTGCCTGTCTCACGAGTCCATCGGCAATTGTGCGTCAGATTGTCCTGCCCATCGCCTGGGTTTGGCCGCTGTTGATCTGGTCCGCGGTTGGCAACCGTGAAATTCACAACAACGTCCAACAGATGACCTTTTCCTCCGCATTGCCATTGATGCGTCAACTGCCCGCGCAATGGCTGGCAGGCTTTGTCTTCACCCGGCTGATCAGCCTCGGAGCCTTACCGTGGATGGCGATACCGTTGGCCTTCTGGCGTTGCTCTCAGGCGTGATTTTTATTCCCTCGCTCGCCTTGGCTTCAGGCGTTTGGAGCGGCTCGAGCAAACCCTTTGAAATTCTGTACATCACCATCTGGTATCTCGGTCCACTTAACAATCTGCCCGCCTTGGATTACATCGGATCGCACGGCAATGGTCGCCCTGAATTCTTCATCCCGTTTTCGCTGGCCTTGATCTCCTTTGCGGTCTTTGGCAGGGCGAGGCAGATCCGGCATTGAGCAAATTCCACTGCGGCATCGAACTCGAGGAAAACGGAAATCGTT
>JANOWZ010000640.1:0-3094 GCA_031418155.1 Deinococcales bacterium | reverse complement strand
CACATCCTCGAGTTGCCGCCCCAGCAAGGTCAGGCGTTTCTCGAGCGGTTCGCGCAAGGCTTTGCGCAAACCCGTCAGTTTGTCCTCGAGTGCCCGGTCCCGCGCCTGATCGCTGAGGCTGGCTTGGCTGGACAGGCTCGGGTTCTGTACAACATCACGCAATGCTGCCAATCCTCGTTCGAGGTCTGCGCCGGACAGCACACGCTCGAATGGCATCTCGGCACGAATGGCGACCTCTCGGGCCAAGGTCGGACCCAAACCGTCGAGTTTCTTGTGCCAACCTGAAATGCGGGAATTCTCGAGCGCGACCAGCAATTCAGTTAAATCGCCACGCGGATCGAGCTTCTCATACGGCGGTGGCGGCGAGTACAAGCCACCCGAACGCACCTGGCGAAAACGGTTGCGTGAACCCGCGATTTCACGGGCGACCTGCAAAATCTTGCCCTCAAACGCTGGACCATCCGGCTCAAGCAAGAGTACATTTGCGTTTCGACCCGTCAACTCGAAGAGTAAACGCACGCCGGGAGCCTCGATAAAACCCTTCGCCGGACCAAACTCGAGTTCGATCACCCGATCCAATTTCATCTGCTGCACGCCCAAGAGTGGCCCACGAACCCGACCCTCGAGTGAGCGTTGAAACGCCGATGTTGCACCACCCTCGAGCCGATCCCGGTTCAAATACAACGCTGGAGTCGGTGGGCGGTACGCGAAGACCAGGTTGAAGGACTTGAGCTTGCGATCCGCAGGCTCGAGCAGCAATGCCGCCGTGGTCTCGTCCGGAAAGACCCAACCCAAATTTCGGGCGGGTAAACCCGAGGCAAGCTCCTCGAGAATCTTGGCAATGAACAAGCCTTCCACAAATATGCTCCAGTGAACCCATGCCCCAACCCGAAAAAGCCCGAGCCGCGAACACTCGAGCTTCACACTCAATTCCGGCCCGTCAGGTCATCTTAGCCCGAGCCGAACGCCGTGTCTTACGCCATTTGGACGAATTCAGACCTTGATGAACTCATCCACGCCGAGGACAAACATCACCGCACCACCGACCGGCACCTCGACCGGTTGCGCCAAAAACGGTTCGGGTTGTTCTGCAACCGGCACGCCAGGGGTCACAAACCGGGTTCTCGAGCGGCACTTTTCTTGAATCACGCCCTTGGCAAGCTCGAGTTTGTCGTCATCCACGCCAATCAACAGCGTCGTGTTGCCTTCACGCAGGAAGCCCCCGGTGCTGGCGAGCTTCGTGACCTCGAGATGACGGCGGTTCAACTCTTTGACGAGTCCTGCCGCGTCTGCGTCCTGAACGATCACCACCAGCAATTTCATGCGTGGATTCTAACACCTGGGTATGAACTCTCGGGCATGAACTGTGAGAAAGAGAGGGTTTGAGGCATCGTACAGGCTCGAGACTGGCCCCGTGGCCGACCTGCCAGACCGCCTGACTTGGAATGAAGTGCAGTCCATGCACGGCTCGAGGCGCGGCATTCGCATCACCGCAGACCGGGCGAGCCTGCTCTTGGATTTCGGCCTATCGCGGTATGTCAACCGGCGCGAAGGCTCGAGGATTCACTACGAGGGCGAGGGCAAACATGGCGACCAAACGCCGACCGCTGGCAATGCCGGACTGCTCGCCTGCCTCGAGTCTGGCCGAACCGTGACCGTGTTCGAGCGGGTCAAACCGGGCCAATGGTACGACCGAGGCGAGCATCGCGTAATCGCATCAACCTATCGTTTTTTCGAGTTTGAAAGCCGAATGGTTTACGAATTCATGCTCGAGCCGGTCGGTTGATTCAAAAGTTCAGGTGCAGAACGGTTCCGAACGGTGGTTGAACCTCGATACCAGTCTCGAGATTGGGAATCGCCCAGATCACCGGAAAGCGTGGACGGGCAGGCCATGCGACCGGTTGCCCATCGGTCAGGTACACGAGCGCCTGCACAACCTCACGGCGACGCTCGAGTTCCCGAAAGACCGGCTCGAATCCGGTTCCGCCACCGCCACGCACGCTCGGCGGTGGCGCACGCAACAAATCATGGACTTCATTCACGGCGGCATCACCGTACAGGACCAACCCAGAAATCTGTGGATGTGCCCGAGCCATCGCCTTGACCTCCGCCATGAATATTCCGATCAACTCGAGGCTGACGCTGCCGCTGGTGTCCACCGCCACAGCGATGCGCAAGACATCACCGGAGAGACTCGGGTAGATCAAATCGTGCGCCATCATGCGGCGGTCCGGTGGATTCCAAACGTAATCCTGAGCGCCACGCAAGACAAACCGCTCGAGTTGCGAACGCCAATTCACGCTCGAACGCGATTTTGGATAATGCCGCTCGAGGTTTGCAGGTTTCTCGTCCGCGTTCGCTGCCGCCGTTCGCGCATCCTGCCAGAACGACTCGAGCGATTGCGAATCACCGTTCGAGTTTGTCATCGCGCCAGAATCAGGCGGCACGAGATCCGGCGGCAACAAGCCGTAAATTTCTTCAACACTCAAATGCTCTAGGTTCGGATCAATCGCACCCGCGCCCAACGGCAAACGCACGACCAAGAGTTTTCTCAAGACACCGTTGACCACGATATCGCAAGCCCGATCCCAACGCCCCGCGTCTCGAGCACCACGCCGCCACGGATGCCCGAGCGCCGCGTGCAACACCAAATGCAAAACCAAACCTCGAGTTTGATCGTCGGTCAAATTCGCCACGTACTCGGGATTGAATTCGAGGGTTCGACCATCGGTCTGCGCCGTCTTCACGTGGGATGGCTTGTCCGGCAAATGCAAGGCCAGCACCGCAAAAAATGGATACCGCAAACTCACCCAAGCCCGAGCACGGGTCAAACGTTCACGCGCAACTTGTAAAGAACCCGCCGTCATTCCTGAAGCAAATACAGGCGAGAATCCTCAACCTTGTACAACATCGGCGCAATCGTGATCTTCGGATAGCGTGCCCGCAAACGCTCCGCCTCGAGCACCACGAACCCCACCTCATCCTCGATCTCAAAAAATGGGGCGTACTGAAAAAAATACTCTCGAGCGCGTTCCTCGTCCCAACCGGCCACATCGATCATGCCCTGCACGAACTGCGGATACTTTTTGGACAG
>JANOWZ010000639.1:0-3056 GCA_031418155.1 Deinococcales bacterium | reverse complement strand
CGAACATCTCGTTCCCGCTCGAGTATCACTCGGTGGTGCTTGGCGAGTACGTCGAACGTCAGGCCGCACAGAACCGTTCTTGGAGCATCATCTTGGTTTCGGCGATTGGAATTTTCTTCCTCTTGCAGGCGGCCTTCTCGAGTTGGCGTTTGGCGACGTTGGCCTTCCTGACACTGCCACTCGCACTCGTTGGTGGTGCGGTCATGGTGGCGATCTCGAGCGCCGGAGCCTTGACGCTCGGTTCACTGTTGGGATTCCTGATGGTCCTCGGCGTGGCGGTGCGCAATGGCATCGCGCTGATCGGACACTACCAGCACCTCGAGCGTTTCGAGGGTGAGCACTTCAGTCCCGGCCTGGTGATGCGCGGCACGCGCGAACAATTCGCACCGATCCTGATGACGGCCCTGACGACCGCCGCCGCGATGCTGCCCCTGGCCTTGTTCGGCGCGATCCCTGGACAGGAGATCGAGTTTCCACTGGCCCTAGTGGTGATCGGTGGACTGGTGACTTCGACCGTCGTGACCCTGTTCGTGATGCCCGGACTCTACCTGCAATTCGGTGCGCATCGTGAGGCAGACCTGGGAATCAACGCACCGCTCGCAGGTGCTCCGGGCGATTGATCTCGAGCACGAACGAATCGCTCAAATGCGCAAGGAGGTTGAAATGAAATCCAACTCGAGAATGCTGAAGCTGATCCCCAGCCTTGCTGTTTTACTGCTGATCTTTGCAGATGCCAAGACTCAAGAATTCCAGGACGAATTCAACCTCGCATCGCGCAAACTGAGCAGCAGCGGTGAAGCGAAATACTTCGTGCTCGTGCCTGGATTTCAGATTGTGCTCGGCTCGAGCACCACCAAACTGACCATCACGGTGCTGAATGAAACCAAAGAGATCGGTGGCATCATGACCCGAGTGCTCGAGGAACGTGAAGAGGTCGGCGGTGCGCTGGCCGAAATCTCGAGGAACTACTACGCGATTGATCCGGTCACGAAAGACGTGTTCTATTTCGGCGAGGACGTGGATTTTTACAAGGACGGACAGGTGATCAATCACAACGGTTCTTGGTTGGCGTTTGAGGGCAACAACAGGCCGGGATTGATCATGCCGGGAACGCCGAAGATTGGCATGAAGTACGCGCAGGAAGTGGCACCCGGCGTGGCGATGGATCGCGCCCAAGTCCTGACCGTTTCGGACACGCTGAGCACGCCAGCCGGAAAGTTTGAGAACGGATTGACGACCAAGGAAACCTCGGCGCTCGAGACGGTCGTCGAATACAAGTCTTACGTTCCAGGAATTGGATTCGCTGCCGATCAAAACTTGAAGCTGATCAGTTTCAAACCCAAAACACGCTGAAGCACGAGCTTGCACAGGTCAAAAAGCGGACCTCCAAGTGCGCATGGTCAAGCACACAAAATATCGTCAGAAGTCTCGAGTTCTGCACATCAAGGAGGTGATGAAGAGATGATTGTGAACAAGCTCCATTTGATCTTCACGGCATCACTGCTGGGCGTTTTCTTGGCTGGACAATCCGTGGCGCTCGACGATTGGCAGGATGAATTCAAGCTCTCGAGCCGGAAACTGACCGACACTGGCGAGGCAAAATATTTCGTGCTGACACCGGGGTTCCAAATTGTGCTGGCGAACGCGGACACCACCTTGACGCTGAAGGTACTGAACGAAACCAAAACCATCAACAACATTTCGACCCGAGTCGTTGAGGAGAAAGAGGAACAGAACGGGGCGGTCAGCGAAATCGCCAGGAATTACTACGCGATGGACTCGAGCACCGGCGATGTCTTCCATTTCGGCGAGGACATTGACACCTACGAGAACGGCACGATCACCAGTCACACCGGCTCGTGGATGGCGTACAAAAACGGCAGCAAGCCCGGTATGGCAATGCCTGGAACGCCCAAGATCGGCATGAAGTTTTACCAGGAGATTGCACCCGGCATCATCATGGATCGATCCGAGATCGTCAGCCTCAACGAGAACTTGAGCACCAAGGCGGGGCAGTTCAAGGGTTGCCTGAAAACAAAAGACACATCCAAGTTGCACGCGGACACGCTCGAGTACCGGTTGTTTGCACCAAAGATCGGATTGGCGCAGTTTGAGGATTTGAAACTCGTGCGGTACGGCAAGTAATCACAGAAACCAGGAGGATTGGCATGAAAAAACTACAGGCGCATTCGTGGGTCGGGGTGATTCCCTTGCTCGTTGTGGGTTTGTTGATGGCAGCCTGCAATGGACCGGCAGCAAGCTCGAGCAAAGAACTACCGGTCATGATAGAAAAGATTGCGGGAAGTGACCTCAGCAAAATCACGCTGACCGAAAAGGCAAGCAATCGTTTGGCACTCGAGACCAAGCCGGTGCGTCTCGAAACGGTGATGCGAATGCGTCGCGTCGGTGGCGAGGTCATGGTGGTGCGTGCGGCAACCGGCACGACTGGTAGCACCGCTCGGGTCAAGGTGGCCCTCAACCGCAGTGATCTGGTCAAAGTCAACCGTGGACAACAGGCTCGAGTCGTGCAGATGGGCCTTGATGACGGCGAGGACAGCGACGGTGATGCCGCCGAACTCTCGGACGTTTCCGACAAGGGCAACGCGGATGACACGATCTCGTCATCCATTCAGTACACGGTCACGGGTGGCAAAACCAAACTGACGACAGGACAAAAGGTGTTCGTCGAGTTGCCGCTGAGCGCCAAACTGAAGCGCAGCACCGTGCCGTATACCGCCGTCATTTATGACCTCAAGGGTGACACTTGGGTATACACCAGCCCCTCGCCGCTGACCTACGTGCGGCATCAGGTCAAAGTTGATTACATCGACGACGACACCGCCATCCTGACCGAAGGACCACCCGTGGGTACAAACGTGGTTTCGGTCGGCGTGGCCGAACTCTTCGGAGCAGAATTCGGCATTGGTAAATAAGGCAGCAACACGAATCTTGGATGGGCCAAACACCTGTGTCCTCGAGCCCTCTCGAGCGTCACGTCTTCAAGGCAAATCCACGTTCATGGGGGTAACGTATGCGCTGGATTATCGGCATGAGCC
>JANOWZ010000638.1:0-13234 GCA_031418155.1 Deinococcales bacterium | reverse complement strand
TCACGCGGACGCACGCGCCCGATTGCGTTTTGAGAAGTTCGATCCGACCACCGTGCGCCTCAACCAGTGACCTCGAGATCGCCAAGCCCAAGCCGCTGCCGCCGCGTTGACGGCCTCGGTCGGGGCTGCGGTAAAAGCGTTCAAAGGCCCGAGTCATGGCTTCTGCGGTGAAGCCCGCGCCGGAATCTTGAACTTCGAGTGTGATCGTTTTGGGTTGAATGGAAAGTCGGATGCTGATGCTGCCGTGCGCGGGTGTGTGTCGCAAAGCGTTGCCCAGCAGGTTGCTGAGGACTTGATACAAGCGTTGTTGATCGGCATTGACTCGGGCCGGTTCGGGTGGCAGATGCAAGGTGAGTGCGATCTGTTGTTGTTCGGCTTTCAGCAGGTGATCGGCATGAAGGCGTTTCAGAAAATCCTGCATCACAAAATCGGTGCGCTCGAGCCGCAATTCCCCGGCCTCAGCCATCGAGAGCAATTGCAAATCGTCGATCAGTTTGGCGAGCAAATCCGCATGGCCGATCAACTTCTCGAACTCTTGCGGATTGGTGGCGAGCACGCCGTCGCGCACACCCTCGAGTCGTCCGCGCAAAACCGTGACCGGCGTGCGCAGTTCGTGCGCAATCGCAGCGACGCTGTAGCGTCGTTCATGCTCGAGCCGTTCCAGGGATGCCGCCATGAAATTGAAATCTTTCAAGAGCACCGCCGTTTCATCACTGCGACGCTCGAGGTTTTTGTTCAGGACGACACGAGCCGAAAAATCGCCTGTGGTCAGGCGGTGCGCGGTCTGGGAAAGTTGCGAGAGCGGGCGGGCGAAACGTTGCGCGAACCACCAGGCCAGCAGGATTGTTAGCACAATCAACAGCACCACACTGAACAGCGCGAGTCCTCGCAGGTCGTCGAGTCCACTGAAATCCGTCGAATTTTCTGCCCGAGTTTCTGCCTGTCGCAACACCTTCTGAACCTGATCGATTGGGATTTGAAACTGTACCGAGAGCATTTCGCTCCCGTACTTGTGGACTCGCTCAAGATGCAGCGTCCAGGCATAGCCGAGCACCACAAACACGCAGAGCGCCGTGAGCAACACCAAGCCAAGCATGGTTCTGTTCAGGTCACCAGCAATCGAACGCCAGCGTTGATGCGCCCAGGCCATCACTCGAGGCACAAGCGAAATCCCAGGCCGCGCACGGTTTGAATGATCTCCGGCATTCCGGCCAACTCGAGTTTCTTGCGCAAGTTTCCAAGGTGCGTGTCAATCACCCTTTCGAGCGCGTCCGAATCGGGCAGCGCCACCTCGAGCAATTCGGCCCGAGTGAACGCACGGTTTGGGTGTCGCATGAAATGCTCAAGGATTCGGTATTCGGTCATGGTCACGTCCAGCCGATTGCCTGCCACACGCACCCGAACGGCGACAGGATCAAGCTCGAGATCGGCAAGGCGCAACGGTTGCGTGGCGGCCTGCGTACCAACGCGACGCAAGACTGCTTTGACGCGGGCGACCACCTCGAGCGGACTGAACGGTTTGACCACGTAATCGTCTGCACCCAATTTCAAGCCCAGCAACTTGTCCAAATCCTCGCTCAAGGCGGTCAGCATGATCACTGGGGTTTGCGCGGTTTCCCGGATTCTGCGCAGCACTTCAAAACCATCAAATTCGGGCAGGTTCACATCCAGCAAAACCAGATCGGGTCGTGCCGCCTGGTGCAATTGCACGGCGCTCGAGCCGTCACTGGCGCGTTCGGTGCGAAAGTCTTCGCGGCGCAAGTACGCTTCGAGCAAATCGGCAATGTCCGGTTCGTCTTCAACAATCAGCACCAGCGGGCTTGGCTTCACGGGTTTCAGTGTAGCGGCAATTGCCAAGATTCCCTCAAGAAATCCTCGAGAAACCGTGCAGAGAATCTTGCCGAGAAATCTTGTCAATTTCTTGTATTTTCCCCGAATTCCTCTTGAACCTCGAGCCGCACACTCAATGGTGTTACAGGAGGTTCACATGGAAACAACACGCATCAAAATGGCAGCCCCGCTCCGCTGCGTTCAGAATGACAACGGTTTTATCGGGTGAGTTTTCGGTTCCTCAATCAGACATGAAGCGACACGTAACTGGGTCAGCCGTTCTATTGCCCGTCAATAGGGCTGGGTCGCTTCTTGACCCTGAAAGCAGCACCTTCGGGCTTGGGTCGCTTCTTGACCCTGAAGGCAGCACCTTCTTGATCCCAACCATGCACCTGACGGGCAGGATCGCTTCAGGCTTGGGTCGCTATCGCAAAAAAGGAGTTGGATATGAACAAAACATCTGCGCCCAATAAGAACGAGTGGCTCGTCCCCGCAGCCCTTATCCTGCTGGCTTTGGTTCCTTCTGGCTCAGGGGTTTTTCGGTTACTAGAGCAGAGTAACAGCGCAACCATCATCACCCCCGAGAATCAGCGCTTCTTTGCCAATCCGCTGCCCATCGTGGCGCATAGCCTGAGCGGCATTTTGTTCTTGATTTTAGGAGCCTTGCAGTTTGCCCCGAGGTTGCGCCGCCCGAAACCAGGTTGGCACAAAATGTTCGGGCGGATACTCATCCCCAGTGGGTTGGTCGTGGCGTTTTCGTCTTTGTGGATGATACACTTCTACGCTCTGCCTAAATACGACGGTGCGCTGGTGTATGGAACGCGAATGGTATTTAGTGCATGGATGATCCTGACGATTATGGTGGGGTCTGTTGCCATTTATCGGCGGGACTTTACCAACCACGGGGTTTGGATGACCCGAGCCTATGCCGTCGGGGCGGGAGGAAGCACGCAGGTATTCACCGCTGCGCCGTTGTTTCTCTTCTTTCCCGAGTACCTGAATGACTTCACCAGGGCCATCAGCCTTGGGGCGGGCTGGGTCATCAACTTTGCGATTGCCGAATGGGTCATCCGCCGCAAGCTTCAGGCCAAGCAAAAAAGAGCAACCGCATGAACCCGAACCAACCTGCTACAAATCCTCGAGCCAAGGAGAACACCCAAATGAAGGCAATGGTGCTGACCAGATACGGCTCGGCGGATGCGCTCGAGTTGCAACAAGTCGCCAAGTCCGCCCCGAAAGACCATCAAGTGTTGGTCAACGTTCAGGCCACGGCGCTCAATGCGGCAGACCATCACCTGATGAAGGGCGCACTTTTGGTTCGCCTTACCAATGGTTTGCTGCGACCCAAATACCCCATTCTGGGCGCGGATGTGGCGGGTCGGGTGGAAGCGGTGGGCCAGCAAGTGAGGCGGTTCAAGGTGGGCGATGAAGTGTTTGGGGATTTCTCGAGCGCTGGCTTGGGTGGCTTTGCCGAACATGTGTGTGTGCTCGAGGAGGCACTGATGTACAAACCCCACAACCTGAGCTTTGAGCAGGCCGCCGCTGTCCCGCTGGCTGCCGTCACGGCCCTGCAAGGCTTGCGCGACCAAGGCAAACTGCAAGCCGGACAAACCGTTTTGATCAACGGGGCATCGGGCGGGGTGGGAACCTTCGCGGTGCAAATCGCCAAAGCCCTTGGGGCAAGCGTGAGGGCCGTGTGCAGCAGTTCAAAACTGGCCCAAGCCCTCGAACTGGGTGCGGATGAAGCGGTGGATTACACCCAGCACGACATCACCCAGTCCGGCCAGCGCTACGACCTGATTCTGGATGTCGCCGCCTATCGTTCGTCAGGTGGGTACAAGGCCATACTCAAACCCCAGGGGCGCTATGTGTTGGTTGGGGGCAGCTTTGGCAAAATCGTGCAGATGTTGTTCCAGGCTGCGCTGCTCTCCAAGTCAGGCGGGCAACAGTTTTCGGTGCTGATGGCAAAGGCCAACGCGCAGGATTTATCGTTCATCAAAGATTTGATTGAAGCGGGCCAGGTGAAGCCAGTGGTGGAGAAAGTCTATGCCTTTGAGCAGATTCCCGAGGCCCTGCGCTATTTGGGTGAGGGTCATGCCAAGGGCAAGTTGGTGGTGCGGGTTGCTCGAGATTGACTCTCGAGGGTGTGGCGAGATAGGGAGTCGAGCAAAAGTAGACTCTTTGAGGGTTGTGGTGATTTACCCAAACACCAAGGGTCTAGCTTTGGGGGGTGGCTTGAATGAAACAATCAGAATTCTGTTCTCGAGCTGAATCCCCGCCTAATCGTGGGCCACATCCGAGCGCCTATGTACGAAGGAGATAACAATAATTTTGTCATCCAGAATCAGATATGACATTCGGTATTCGCCCACCACCCAAATGGAAACAACACGAATCAAACTTGGGGCACTGCGGACGGTCGTGATGTTCAGCATCGGCATGGCCGACATCATCGGCTTCATTCACCCCGGCACGCTTGAGAAGATCATGAAAGGTGAATTTGGTTTTCCAGTCACGTCAGAACTACTATTGTTGTTCTAGTGCAAGACCACGGTGATTTTGAGTGGTTTTCTCAAAATCAGCCGACCAACGGGAGTAGTGTCCAGTGCAGCGCCAACGGATTTCGGAGGATACGAAGTAATACGTAGAAATCAAGGTGGCGGTGCACTAGCTGTTCACCGAAATTCCAATCGCAATGGTCTTTTTGTCGCTGGTTCTGCCTGTCCAGACCAACCGTTGGTTCAACACGGTCGCTGCGGTCTTGACGACGCTTTACGTTGTCAGTGGTGGCAGCGCAACCTACTCGTACTTTTTCTTCGCCACGTTCGAGATTGTCAGCATGTCAGCCATCGTCTGGTACGTCTGGAAAGAACTTGGACAGAGGGCCTGAATCGGTTCACCTCGACTCAATTGCGGCGACGGCATGTTTTAGGTTCGTTCGTGCGAAACTCAAACCATGAGTCCGATGCTCGAGCCACTTGCACGAGTCCAATCCGCGCCACTTGCACGAGGCCGGTTCGCGCCGAGCCCAACCGGTGAGATGCACCTCGGAAACGCTCGGACGGCGTTGCTGGCCTGGTTGCAAACCCGAGCCTTGAACGGGCAGTTCGTGTTGCGGATCGAGGACATTGATTTCACTCGGGTTCGGGTTGGCGCGGAAGAAACGATTTTGCGGGATTTGGCCTGGCTGGGTCTCGATTGGGACGAGGGACCAGATGTCGGCGGCACGTTTGGACCATACCGGCAATCGGAACGGCTCGAGCTTTATGGACAGGAATTGACGAAACTCGAGACGTACCCGTGTTCTTGTACCCGAAAGGAAATTCTCAAGGTCATCCAAAACGCACCGAGCGCCCCGCATGGGCTCGAGCTTCGTTATCCGGGCACGTGCTCAAACCGTGGGCTCGAGCCGGACCATAAGCCGGACCATAAGGCCGCAATTCGGGTTCGGGTTCCAACGGGCGAGTATTGCTTCACCGATCAGATTCATTCTCGAATTTGCCAGGACGTGCAGGCCAGCATCGGTGATTTCGTGCTGCGGCGCGGCGATGGCGCGTTCTCGTACCATTTGGCGGTCGTGGCCGATGACATCGCCATGAAGATCACGCACGTTTTGCGCGGTGAGGACCTGATCTCGAGCACACCAAGGCAAGTGTTTTTGCATGAACAACTCGGCTCGAGCCCGCCACAATACTGTCACGTGCCGTTGATGCTGGATGACCGGGGCGAACGCCTCGCCAAACGTGACGGCGCACCGTCGATCCGAGCCCTGCGCGAGTCGGGCACGAACCCCACGGACCTCGTGCGTGACCTCGCCCAAAGCCTGGGCTGGGATGTGCGCACACCTTGCGAACCTCGAGACTTGATCGGCCTTTACACCACCTGGCTTGGGACGAAGTGATTTAACGCAAGCTTTTCTGGCACAAAGGCCGTATACTGCCATTACTCGAACCCCGTGTTCACGCAACGCCGCGAACATTGCACGGCTCGAGATCAACCCCGCGCTTTATTCTGGGCGGGACTTGATAACCACTTGGAGGTGGTTGCTGTAGCGAAGGATCACAAAATCAACGAGCAAATCCGGGTGCGTCAAGTTCGCTTGATCGATGACGAGGGTGCTCAAGTCGGCATCGTGGACACCAAAGAAGCCATGCGCATGGCAACCGAACGCAACATGGATTTGGTGATGGTCTCACCGAACACCGTGCCGCCGGTCTGCAAACTTCTGGATTACGGTCGTTTCCGTTTCGAGGCGCAACAACAAGAAAAAGAGGCCCGCAAGAAGGCCAGAGCGCACGAACAAAAAAGCATCAAATTGCGCGTCAAGATTGGCGGCGGCGATTTCGACACCAAAGTCAATCACGTGCGCCGCTTCCTGAAAGACGGGCACAAGGTTAAGGTCACGATCATGTTCCGTGGCCGTGAACGCACCCACCCCGAACTGGGCGAGGCCCTGTTGAAGAAGGTCGCCTTCGTGCTGGGCGAGTACGCGCTGGTCGAAGTGCCACCGGTGATGTTCGGCATGGACATGAACATGATTGTCGCGCCGACCGCGAAATCGGCGACGATGCCGTTGAAAGCGAACCTGCCACCGGATGTTGACCCGACCGATGACGATCACGATGATGCCAGCCCCGTTGTTGAAGCGGCTGCGAATCTCGAACCAGCAGCGGAAGTGGCCGCACCTGAAGTTGTTGCAAGCGAAGCCGCACCGACCGAAGCTTAAAAAATCAGTTCAATCTCGAGGGACGGCTTCCGGGTCGTCCTTCTGTATTTGTGCGGGCAGCCGTGAACGTGCGATCTGGACACCCATCTCGAGGGCTTTTACAGCATGCCGAATTGCAGTTCGAGCGGCGTTGCCATCCCGATCTTGTGACAGAAAGTACGTCCAGGAATTCCAGTAAAACCCACGAATGCTCGAGACAAGATCATGCTGGCCTTGTGCCTCGAGCATTCGCAACAGGTTAGAGCGATTGTGACCACCCCAAGCGTCCTCGAAACTTGCACCGAGCACCGAAATGACACGTGATGGGAGCGGCCCAATGCGCTCGCCAAGATCACACAGGATTGATCGGAAGTCTTTGCTGTGCTTGTCCACCATGCGTTCTGGCCTGATGACGCTCGAGATTTGTTCGGCCTGTTCGATCAGGTTTTGCGAGTCAGTGGCGCGAATCACGTCCGGGTCCATGGTTTGTGCGTTCGGGTATTGCAGACCAAAATGCGAATGCGGATTTCCGGCGGGATTCGAGACGAAGGCTTCATACGTGAGCAACCAGTTCAGAGCGATCAACTGGACTCGAGGGACATGCAACGGTTTTGGGCAGGCGGCGAAAAACCGGGCCTCGGCCTTGGCGCTAAACTCGAGGGTGGCCTCGAGTGTCGGAAAAGTCTTGTCGAAGCCATCGTCATCTTCAAACCACACGTGAATGTCCACGTCGGAGAGTTCCGGCACGTAATCGACCAGATCATCCCAAGCCTTAAACGCGGAACCTTTAAAGAAGACATCGCGTAACGCAACCCGTGGGATCACCTCGAGAATCGTCTCGAGGTATGCGGCTCTCATGGCGTTGACTTCCGAACGGTACTGCGGGCCAGGTTTCACACCTCGAGTGTACCCGGACTGAACGGGGGAAAAATCACTCGAATGGCGTACTGATCGGCCTGGAATCCCCTGAAAGATCAATTTGCACTCTCATTCACAACTGGCTTTAGGAGGCGTAGAATTCGTGGCGCTTATGGCATCCAATCAAACTCCTGGTGGTCAACCCCCAGTTCGTCGTAGAGAACGTTTCAGCGCATGGTTGCTCGAGGGTCAAGCGAAACCCGCCACCAACCTCGAAGGCTTGGAAGAGGTTCAGGTCACGCAGCACCATCAGACGCACCCGTGGTGGAAGGTCATGTGCCTGACCGGTGTCGATTACTTCTCGACGCTCGGGTATCAGCCGTACTTCGCGGCGATTGCTGCCGGTGCGCTCGCGCCATTGGCGACGATAGTGCTGGTGCTGGTGACCTTGTTCGGAGCCCTGCCGATGTACCGCCGTGTCGCCGAGGAAAGCCCGCACGGTGACGGTTCAATCTCGATGCTCGAGCGGCTGCTGTCGTATTGGCCCTCAAAACTGCTGGTGCTGGCTTTGATCGGGTTCGTGGCGACTGGTTTTATCATCACGATCACGCTTTCGGCGGCGGACGCGACCGCGCACGTGATCGAAAATCCGTTCGTGCGCAATTTCGTTAAGGGTGGCGAAATTCCGATCACGCTACTGTTCATTGCGCTTTTGGGAGCAGTGTTCTTGAAGGGTTTCACCGAGGCCGTCAACATTGCGGTGGCGTTGGTGGCCGCATTCATCAGTTTGAATATTGTTGTGATCGGGGTCGGGATTGCACACGTGCTGCAAGAACCGGTCAAGATCACCAACTGGTTGGCTGCGCTTTCGGGTCAGTTTGGATCGCCATTGGCGATGATCGGCGCGGCCCTGTTGGTCTTTCCACGGCTGGCGCTCGGACTGTCCGGGTTCGAGACGGGCGTGGTGGTCATGCCGTTGGTGGCCGGTTCGCCGGGGGACACCGAAGAGAACCCCAAAGGTCGGATTAAAAACACCCAAAAGTTGCTTTTAAGCGCCGCCCTGATCATGAGCGTGCTGCTGATCTCGAGTGCCTTCGTGACCACGATTTTGATTCCACGGCATCAATTCTGGCCGACCACCACCTCGAGTCTTGAGGTCAACGCAGCCACCTGGCGTTCCGGTGATGCCGTCATCAAATTGCCGCTGGACGATGAGAAGAAACCAAAAGAAGAACTCGAGTTGAAACTGCCGACCACACTGCCCATCGGTGGCGAAATGATCAAACTACCGGTCGAATTCAACAACGAAAAGTTTGAGGTGCAAGTCACCAGCAAGCTCGTGGGTGACAAGCTTGTGGTTGACATCGAAAAAGAAAAGGGCAAAGCCAGCGGTCGTGCACTCGCGTACTTGGCCCAAGAATTTCTGGGCGAGGCGTTCGGCACGGTCTATGACATTGCCACGATCCTGATCTTGTGGTTCGCAGGCTCGAGCGCGATGGCGGGCCTCTTGAACATCGTGCCGCGTTACCTGCCACGTTACGGCATGGGACCGGATTGGACTCGGGCGACCCGACCGTTGGTGCTGATTTTCACGCTGATCTGCTTCGTGGTCACGATTGCGTTCCGTGCCAGCGTCGAAGCGCAAGGCAGCGCCTACGCCACCGGGGTTCTGGCCTTGATGACCAGCGCCGCAATCGCCGTGACGCTCTCGGCGATTCGCCACAAGCAGAGCGGCTTGGCATTCTGGTTCGGACTGACCAGCGCGGTCTTCGTCTACACCACTGCCGTCACAGTCTTCGATTCGCCGGACGGTCTGAAAATCGCATTGTTCTTCATCGTCGGCATCCTGATCATTTCGATCATCTCGAGGGTCACACGCTCGTTTGAATTGCGCATCACCGAGATTCGCTTGGACGAAAGCGCCGATGCGTTCCTGGCCGAGAACGTGCATCACAGCGGCGAGTTGCACATCATCGCCAACAAACGGCAGGCGGGCGACTGGGGCGAATACCAAGACAAGGAACTGGCCGAACGCGAAGACCATCACATCTCGCAGGCCGATCCGGTGCTGTTTTTTGAGGTCGAAGTTTCCGATGCCAGCGAATTTGTTGGCAAGTTGCAGGTGCGCGGTGTCGAAATCGAAGGCCCGAGCGGTCAGAAATTCCATGTCCTGCGGGCCACCGCGCCCGCCGTGCCGAACGCGATTGCCGCGTTTTTGCTGTACGTGCGCAACCGCAGTTCCCTGATCCCGCACTGTTATTTCACCTGGTCAGAGGTCACGCCATTGGCGAACGTCTCGAGGTTCTTGTTCTTCGGTGAGGGCGACACCGCCCCGATGACCCGCGAGATCATTCGCCAGAACGAGGCAAAACCGCGCCGACGGCCTCGGGTGCATGTCGGATAGGGTCACAGGTAAAAGGTCAAAGGTGAAAGCAAAAAGTAGGTCAAAACCTCGAGCATTGCGACTCGAGGTTTTTGCTTGGCATAAAAAAATTAGGCTTGCAGGCCCGAGCGGATTGGCGTAGCGTTCAAGCATGAAACTACAAGTTCGACGGGTGATTTTGTTCGTGCAAGATGTGACCAAAGTTGGTGCGTTCTACCGTGACGTGCTCGGATTGCCGGTCAAGGTCAGCCCAGACGATCCAAAAGCATGGCTCGAGTTTACGGCGGGCAGTTGCTCGATTGCGCTGCACAATGGTGGCATTCCAATCGCGGGCCGTCGCCAACCAAAGATCGTTTTCTACGCTGAAGATGTCGCACAAGTTTGGGCCGAACTGATGGCTCGAGGGGCGAAACTTGAGCCGGTGCAAGATACGGGCGAATTTCAGTCCTGTGATGGCAAAGACCCGGAGGGCAACCCGTACTCGATCAGCAGCCGACCCTGAGTGTTTGACGTGTTTGTGCCGTAAAATCTGGGCAATGTCCAACCTGTATCGCGTGCTCGTCACGGCCCGGTCGTTTTGCAACACGCCCGGACTTCACCATACGTTCCTAACCGATCATGGTTGCGAGGTCATCATGGCGGCAGGCACGCATCCGCTGACCTCGGGCGAATTGGCCGAATTGATTCCTGGATTCGACGGCGCGATTTTGGGCCTGGACATTTGCGACTCGAGCGTGATCGAAAAAGCGGATCGGTTGCGCGTGATCTCCCGGTACGGTGCGGGCGTGAGCGAAATCGATCTCGAGGCGGCATCCGAGCGCGGCATTGCCGTGGCGAACGCGCCCGGAGCGAACGCGCTGGCGGTGGCAGAACTGGCGCTTGGCTTGATGTTTTGTCTGGCTCGAGGATTGCCAAAATCGATCACAGCGGCTCGAGCGAATGTTTGGCATCGCCAACTCGGTTGGGAATTGACCGGAAAAACGCTCGGACTGATCGGCCTTGGTGCGGTTGGGCGCGAGGTCGCAATTCGGGCTCGAGCGCTTGGCCTGAAAGTGATCGCGTTCGATCCGTTTGCGAAACTCGACGGGATTGACATGCTCGAACTTGACGAAATCCTCGAGCAATCTGACGTGGTTTCACTGCACGCGCCGCTCACGCCAGCGACCAATCAACTCCTAAACCATGAACGCATCAAGCGAATGCGAGACGGCGCGATCATCATCAACACCGCCCGAGGTGGACTGATCGATGAAAGTGCACTGGAGCAGGCGCTGCGATCCGGGAAGCTCGCTGGGGCTGCCGCTGACACGCTCGAGGAAGACCCACCCGAAGACCATCCGCTGTTGCAACTCGAGTCATTTTTGTACACGCCGCACATTGGCGCGAACACGGTTCAAAGCGTTGAGCGCACCGGCCTGATGGCGGCACAAAACCTGGTCGCCATTCTGCGTGGCGAACCGTGCGAGCACATCGTCAACCGAGCCATGCTCGAGCTTACCGAGAACCGAGCTTCGCTCGAGCTTACCGAGAACCGAGCTTCGCTCGAGGGGAGAACCGCATGACCTACCAAAACCCATACACGCACCTGATTGACCTCGAGACAGGTGAGATTCCCACGGCCAGAATTGTGCTCGAGCGCAGGTTGTCTGACTTGCAAGGTTTGTTCGCAGACTCGAACGCCGAGGCCGCGACGATGGTGCAAAATCCGCTCGTCTATCAAGTTTTTGAAACCGAAGAAAACCCTGCGACAGACGGACAAATGCGCTTTTCGACCACCGTGATTCAACCCGGAAAAGTCGGGCTCGAGTATTTCTTTACGAAGGGTCATTTTCACGGCAAAGCGGATCGCGCCGAATTGTATTGCGGCCTGATCGGAGAGGGCATGTTGCTGCTGCAAACGCCCGAAGGAGAAATTGATGCGCAAGCGATGAAACCTGGTGCGGCCTCGTTCGTTCCGCCGCACTGGGGCCATCGCACGATCAACACCGGCAGCACACCGTTTGTTTTTCTCGCGGTCTACCCAGCCGATGCCGGATACAACTACGGCGCAATCGCCGAACGCGGCTTCTCGAGCCTGGTGATTGAACGCGATGGCAAACCCGTCCTCGAGCCGAATCCGAAATGGGCCTAACGTGAACCATTTTGTGATCGCCCACGACCTCGGCACGACCGGCAACAAAGCCACGCTTTACGATCTCGAGGGCAAACTTGTCTCGAGTGCCTTCGTGGGTTACGAGGTGTTTTACGATCACGCGGGCTGGGCCGAACAGGACGCGAACGATTGGTGGCGGGCCGTGTGCGAATCGACTCGAGCCTTGATAACGCAATCTGGCGTGGCAAAATCTGACATTGCCTGCGTGACCTTCAGCGGACAAATGATGGGTTGCGTGGCGCTGGACAAAAACGCTCGAGCGTTGCGACGGGCGATCATCTGGGCGGATCAACGCAGTGTCGAACAGGAACGTTGGCTCGAGAATCGCATCTCGAGGGATCGCGTGTACCGAATCACTGGGCATCGTTTGAGCGCGTCGTATTCGCTGTGCAAGGCATTGTGGTTGCGAGACAACCAACCCGAGATTTTCAAAGCCACCCACAAATTTGTTCACGCCAAAGACGCGATAGTGGCCCGCTTGACCGGAGAGTTCGTCACCGATCACACCGACGCGAGCGGCACAAACCTGTACGACCTCGAGCATCGCGCGTGGAGTTCAGAAATGCTCGAAGCGGCACAACTCGAGCCTTCAAAATGGCCGCAGATTCGAGAAAGCACCGATGTCGTCGGCACGGTTCGTGCCAGCATCGCCGAAGAGGTCGGGCTGGCGGCTGGCACACCCATCGTGATCGGAGC
This sequence comes from Deinococcales bacterium, assembly GCA_031418155.1. Lineage (GTDB taxonomy): Bacteria > Deinococcota > Deinococci > Deinococcales > JAAFIG01 > JANOWZ01. Next base: position 610 of record JANOWZ010000638.1, on the reverse strand, counting down.
CGGTGACGGCATGTGTGCGGCAGCCGGAGCGGGTGTCGTGCGTGAGGGCAGTGCTTACAATTATATCGGCTCGAGTTCCTGGATTGCGCTCGCCACGAAAAAGCCTGTGTTTGATCCGACGCAGCGCACGTTCACCTGGGCGCACATGGTTCCGGGAATGTTCAGTCCGTGCGGCACGATGCAAATGGCGGGCGGATCGTACCAATGGGCGCGGGATCAGTTGGGATCGCTCGAGGTGGAACAAACGAAAAACGAAAATATCAGCGCCTATGAATTGTTGAACGCGACCGCCAGCGCATCACCCGTTGGTGCTCAAGGCTTGCTGTTTTTGCCATATTTGTTGGGCGAACGCAGCCCACGCTGGAACCCAAACGCTCGAGGTGCATTCATCGGTTTGACCGTGCGTCACGCTCGGGCCGACATGATTCGCGCCGTGCTTGAAGGCATCACCATGAATTTGAACGTGATTCTCGAGATCGTTGGTGCATCCGGAATCGACAGCATGCGCGTGATCGGCGGCGGCGCTCGAGGCCGATTCTGGAATCAACTGATGGCCGATGTCTACGGTGTTCCTGTGCAACGCCTTCGCACGCTCGAGGAGGCCACCAGC
>JANOWZ010000637.1:0-7758 GCA_031418155.1 Deinococcales bacterium | reverse complement strand
ACGCGCATCCCGGATGAGATGCGCGTTTTGCTCGGCTCGAGTTGAAAAAATTCAGACGATTTTGAGCGTGTCCCAATTGATCGTTTTGTCGCCCGCTGGAAAGCTGAGTTTCATCGCCTCGAGCGCTTCGACAATCGCATTGACGATCACGTAATTCCTGAACCAGCGTTCGTTCCCCGGTACGACGTACCAGGGTGATTCGTTCGTGCTGGTTGCGCTGATCGCGTCCTCGTAGGCGCTCATGTAGTCCGGCCAGCGTTTGCGTTCCTCGAGATCGCCTGGATTGAACTTCCAGCGTTTGCTCGGATCATCGACCCGTTCTTGGAGTTGCTTGCGTTGCTCCTCGAGCGAGATGTTCAAGTAGAATTTCAGGATTTTTGTGCCATTGTCGGACAGCATCTGCTCAAAGTTGCAGATGTGCTCAAATCGTTTCTTGGCGGTTTTCTTGTCCACCCAACCGTGAACCCGTGTGATCAGAACGTCCTCGTAGTGCGAGCGGTTGAAAATCCCAATCACACCTTTGGGTGGGCAGGCGTTGTGAATTCGCCAGAGGTAATCGTGGGAGAGCTCGAGGCTGGTTGGTGCTTTGTAGTACGTGGTTTGCACACCTTGCGGACTGACCGATTGCATGACGTTGCTGATCGTGCTGTCTTTACCGCTGCCATCCATCGCTTGCACAACGATCAGCAGGGCGTGGGATTTGCTGGCAAAGAGCAGGTTTTGCAGTTTTGCCATTTTCTCGAGCAGCTTGGCGGTTTTGGCTTCGCATTCGGCGCGACCATTTTCGCCTGTAAATTTGCCGGTGTCATCCGGGCCGTATTTGGAAAGTTTGAGCCTCGAGCCTTCAGAGATTTTGTACTTGTCCATGCATGATTATAGGCATCTTGTGGGATTCTGAAAGGCCCTCCAGATGGACACGTTCAGCCTCGAGCGAAAACTTGAAGTTGGCAGGTGGCGAGGAGAACGTCAAGGGTTCAGTTATTGAGGCCATGCTGCCCTTTCAGAACGGTCATGCCGTGCGGATGGAGAACGTCTTCCGCTACGTGGCAGCGGTCGCTTGAACGACCCTCAGACCAAGTTGTGCTCGGGTGCATACTGCGTCGCGCTGACCCGATTGGGCACACCCAACACGTTGCCACCTCGCCTTGGGTTTGGCAACATCGATTTCTTGAAATGGCTCAGGAATGCCAACCAGTCGCTCGAGATTGAAAGTATCAATGAATTGGGTGGGAAATGGCATTGCGTTTCTCAGAACCTCGAGCCTTTGAAGCGTGGGGGCAAGTGTCGTGCAATCTGCTACTGTGGTCTTCCACATTCAACTCATGGAGGCACAAATGGATACGATCCAGAACCTCGAGACGCTGGACCCCGAAAACTGGGACGAGATGCGAGCACTCGCCCACCAGATGATTGACGATGCGTTCGATCACCTCGAGACGGTTCGAGAACGCCCAGTGTGGCAACCGATTCCCGATCAGATCGCCGCCCAGTTTCACGCGCCCGCGCCGCTCGAGCCGCAGGGTGCGAATGCCACCTATCAGGATTTTGTGGACACGATTCTGCCGTACCCGATGGGCACGACCCACCCGCGATTCTGGGGTTGGTACATGGGCAACGGAACCGTGCTCGGCTCACTCGCAGATTTTCTGGCCTCCATGATGAACTCCAACCTGGGTGGCGGCAATCACGTTGCGAACCTGGTCGAAGAACAGGTGATCCATTGGATCAAGGACATGCTGGCGTTTCCCAAAGACTCGAGCGGGTTGCTGGTCAGCGGCGGCAGCATGGCAAACTTTATTGCCCTGGCCGTGGCACGCAACACCCATGCTGGCTTCAACGTTCGAGAACTGGGGATGCAGGCGGCAACCGAGCGATTGATGGTCTACACCTCCCATGAGGTTCACAGCAGCGTGCAAAAAGCGGTCGAGACGCTGGGCATGGGGAGTTCGAGCCTGCACAAGATTCCGGTCAATCAGGATTACACGATTGATTTGATCGCACTCGAGAACGCAATTGCGGCTGATCGTGCCGCTGGGCACCGTCCGATTTGCGTGATTGGCAATGCGGGCACGATCAACACGGGCGCAATCGATCCTTTGATTGCATTGGCAGATCTTTGCGAACGCGAAAACCTTTGGTTTCATGTCGATGGTGCGATTGGTGCGGTCGCGGTGCTGGCAGAAAATGTCAAAGCAAAACTGGTTGGCATCGAACGGGCAGATTCCGTGGCACTCGATTTGCACAAATGGATGCACATTCCCTTCGAGGCCGGTTGCGTGATCGTGAGGTCCGAAAAAGCGCACCGAAACACGTTCTCACTGACCCCAGAATACCTGGCGCACGAAACCCGAGGGGTTGCAGCGGGGCATTTGTGGTTCAGCGATTACGGCCTGCAACTCTCACGGCAATTTCGGGCCTTGAAAGTCTGGATGTCGATCAAAGAACACGGCCTCGAGCGCTTCGGACGAATGATTGCCCGCAACGTCGAACAGGCGCATCACTTTGGGCAATTGGTTGCCGCCGAACCCAGCCTCGAGTTGATGGCCCCGATTGGTTTGGACATCGTGTGTTTCCGCTTTAACCCCGGCAGGCTCGAGGTGGCCGAGTTGAACGCGCTCAACAAGGAAATCCTGATGCAGCTTCACGAAAAAGGGATTGCGGTTCCGTCTTACACCACCCTGCACGGTCAGTATTGCTTGCGGATTGCGGTGGCCAACCACCGCAGCGTGCAGGCCGATTTTGATTTGCTGGCACGGGAAGTGGTGCGGTTGGGCAATGAAATCGCACAGGGTTGATCGCATAGGCTTGATCGTCATTTGACCTCGAATCTCAGGCACACCAGGACAGCACCCGGAGGAAGCATGGAACAGCAGTCGATCTTCAAAGGCAAGCCTCTGATCGCCCCGACCTCGAGCCTGCGAGACAAGGCCGCAATCAGCCCCACGGAGGCCAACCGGCTGCTGCACAGCGACCCGAAAACGTACTGGGAGGGCATTGCGGCTGAACTCTTCTGGTACTCGGGTTGGAACCAAACACTCGAGGGTGGCTTCGGTGATTTCCGTTATTTTGCGGGTGGGCTCTCGAACGTTTCGGTCAATTGCTTGGACCGTCATTTGCCGTTGCACGCCAACAAGGTCGCATTGTTTTACGAGCGTGAGGATGGGCTACGCGAAACCTGGACGTTTGCGCAACTGTACAGCGAGACGAACCGTGTCGCCGCCGCTTTGGACGCGATGGGTTTGAGGCAGGGCGATGGCGTGATGCTCTTTTTGTCCAACATTCCCGAGGCGTTTGCCATCGTCCAAGCCTGTTACCGCCTGGGCCTGATTTACAGCGTCAGCTTCGCCGGTCTTTCGGCAGAGGCGGTGCGTGACCGCCTGATGGACAGTCAACCTCGAGCCGTCTTTGTGGCCGATGGCAGCCCTCGGCGTGGCAAGACGGTCTTGCTGAAGCAGACCTTGGACGTGGCCTTGCAGGGCGTGGATTCCGTGCAGAAAGTTGTGGTGATTCCACGCATGAACCTGGAGGTGACGCTCGAGCCGGAACGTGACGTGATGTACCCGGATTTTATTGCCGGAATGCCCACAGAGTTCGCGCCCGTGCCGCTTGAGGCGAACGCGCCGGGGTTCATCATTTACACCTCGGGCACGACCTCGAAACCCAAAGGCTTGGTGCATGCGGGCATCGGCTTTTTGGTCGGGGCTTACGCGAACACGAAATGGTCGTTGAACATTCAGGCCAACGATGTGCATTGGTGCACCGCCGATATTGGTTGGTTGGTGATGCCGATTTTCGGCGCGGTCGGCGGGCTGGCGATGGCGAACACGCTGGTGATTTACGAGGGCGCACCAGATTTTCCAAGTCCTGCCAAGTTCTACGAGGTGCTTGGGCGGTACGGGGTCAACAAGATTTTTACCGCGCCTACGCTGCTGCGAATGCTGCGACGGGCGGGCGATGCTTTGATCCAGCACAACGAACAACTCGAGTTGATCTCCCTGGTCGGTGAACCGCTCGATCCCGACACGTTCAACTGGACCCGAAGTGTTTTGGGTGCGGGCAAGATTTTCGTCAACAACACCTATGGTCAAACCGAAACCGGAACCGCCTGGTCCTCGAGCATGGTCGGCATCACACCGATCAAGGCTGGATCGTGCGGGCATCCCTTGCCCGGATACATGCCCGAGGTGGTCGATGAGAACGGTGCTGCCGTGAATCGTGGCGAGTTGGGCTACCTGACCCTGACGCAACCCTTCCCGAGCCTCGCCCGCACGATCTGGGGCGACCACGCGCGTTACCTCGAGACGTATTTTGGTCGCTTCCCAGGTCGGTACTTCACTGCCGATGCCACCGCCATTGACGAGGACGGTCAAGTTTGGGTCACAAGCCGCGTGGACGATGTGATCAACGTCGCGGGCCATCGCATCGGCACGATGGAACTCGAGGCGGCGCTGACCGCGCATCCTGCGGTCAGTGAGGCCGCCGTGATCGGCATGCCGGACCCGATCAAGGGCCTGGTGCCGATGGCCTTTGTGATTCTTCGGGCCGGTCACGCGGCATCAACAGACCTCGAGTCCGAACTTTCCGAACAGATCGTGCGCGGTGTCGGCAGTTACGCCCGACCGCAGCGCGTGCTGATCACCAACACGCTGCCGCGCACCCGCTCGGGCAAGATCATGCGCCGGTTGCTGCGCGGCCTGATGACCGATGGAACGGCCACGGGCGACCTGTCCGCGTTGGAAAATCCCGATGCGCTCGAACAGATTCAACTCGAGTTGCGCAAGGGGTTGGGCTGAACGCCCAAGCACACGCCGAATGTCGATGGGATCGAAAACCGCCACGAAGTTGAGGTTGAAGCTGACAACGGGCAAAGAGAGCACGATGGCTTGAACATGGTTTGACAGGCTGAGGCAAGCACGTGAATGGCTGCACACTCAACCAAATGGCAACGTTGAGCCTGAACGCTGGCAGACAAAACACAGGTTGTTGCAGAACATTCTGTGGTGCGGCATGGCGAGGGATTTTGGAACGATCAAACCGAATCCGGGATGCTTGTTGTACCTGTTCAATTTGCAAAGCGGCCTGATGGTCTGGCCGTATGGATGACCGAGGTTTGGATGTGGTTGGCCCGAACCGTGAGGTGCTGGCGGGGTGCGCACCGCTTGGACGGTGAACACGTGCACTGGGCCAAGGGCTCAGGGTCGAAATTTCATGGTTTCGCAACGGGCTTCGTTGGCGACCTGCCCCACTTTCATGTCGATCACCACACCGATCCCAATGTTTGACCAAACATCAAACGGCAACGGGCAACGAAAATCCGGGTTTTCCGGATTTGGACGTTTCAGCAGGACCTCGAACTTCTCTGAACGCGCCCCTTCGCGTTCGCACCCGAGGCAAGAACCTGGCTTCTCGAGCGCTTTGCTGGGCCAGAACGGTGCTGGGGTTTGCGCTGCCCCGCTGGTTTTGGCCGTGCGCACATTCACCCAGGTGTTGAGGGTGAAATTGCACTTGCGATCGTAAACCGGTTCTGAACGGTACTTGGTGCTGCACTTGCGGCGCTGGGTGAAGGTGCCATCGCCGTTGTCGCTGCGTTCGGTGCGGCAGACCTGGCCGTCGGGCACGTTGCGGGTGCTGCGCACCGCCGAAAAACTCGAGATTTGGTAGGCCCCAACCGGCAGACCCTCGCACCAGGCGCTCGCGGGTGTGGCCTGCAAACGTTGCACTTGCACTTCGCGTTCCCAGGTGTGACCCCGAACCGTGACCACCTCGTCTTTGCTGCGGCCAAAATACCAGATGGTCAAGCCAAGCACCGCAAAGATGGCGATCACGATGCCCACCAAGGGCGGTCCACGTTTTTCCCCAGGGTTTTTGCTGCCCTGCGCGGCCTGTTTTTCACTGCGCAGCCGGGCTTTGAGGTCCTCTTGCTCAAACTGGCGGCCCTCGCCTCGGGTTTGCGTGCCGAGGGTTCGGATCGCGTTGGCATCCTGCAAAGGTGCGGCGCAGTTGATGCAAAAATTCGCGAGCTTGGAGTTCGGTGTTTGACAATGGCCGCACACCACATCCGAACCGGCGTAGGTGTAATTGGCAACGCTGACCGCGTCGCCCTCGGCCGGGAAATACCGCATCAAAGGTTCCTGCGGCGAACCGCAGTTTGGGCATGCACGGTTGGTTTTGGCCAGCAGTTTTTTGGTGCCGCAGGCCGGACAATCCCAGATCATTTCAAAGACACGTTCGTTTGCCATGCACCTGCTCCGTCAATGCGATTGACCGTTGATGAGGTCCAAAATCTCGAACCAAGATCTCTTGTTGCCGTCACGTCCTGCGTGTTGCCCCAAAACCGTTTCGCTTGAAGCCGACAACACCCTCGGGCCTGATTCGAGCGGCGATCAGGCCCAACGCTGCGGTTCAGGATCGAGCGGTTGCGGAACAGGCCTTCACTGCGGCAACGGCGGTGGAACACTGGCAAACACCGGATTCAAGGCCGCGACTTCGCCCGCTTTGACCCACGCCGCCATGCCTTGCTGCCAGACCAGGGTTTCCCGTGTCAACTGCCCGTTGGCCACCAACCCCGCCAGGGCCGCCACCTCGAGCGGGCCTTGTTGCTGGCCGTTGATCGCCACAAACCACGGTGCGTGGCCCGGCAGGGGCGGCGGCATGACCGGAGCCTGCGTCAGATTGTTTTGTTGCATGCCCTGGGCCACCTGCTGACCGACCGCCACCCCCAGGCCAGCCGTCAAGAACGGGTTGCCACCGTTTGGGTTGGTGGCGCTCTGCTCGAGGGCGTTCGCGGCCTGAAATTGGGTGAATTTGTTCAAATCCCCAATCACGCCCATCTGGGAGCGTTTGTCGAGCATCTTCTCGACCTCTTCGGGCAAGGTCACGTTCTCAACCAACAACGATTCGATCTCCAACCCGTAGCTTTTGAAATCCGGGTTGAGCACCTCGCGCAGGCTTTCGCCCATCTGCGGGTACTGGGCGGCAAAGTCAAAGACGCTCAGCTTGGCGCTGCCCAACCAGGCGGCCAACCTCGAGACCAACATGGCCCGAAGTTGCTCGGAGACCTCATCGATTTCAAAACGACCATCGGTGGAAATCAATTTCTCGAGCAGCAACCTGGGATCGGCAATCCGAAAGGCGTAATTGCCAAAGGCACGCAGGCGCACCGGACCCAATTCCGGGTCACGCAAGATGATCGGGCTTGGCGTGCCCCATTTTTGTCCCGTGAAGCTGCGCATGCTGAAAAAGTAAACTTCGGCCTTGAATGGCGAATTGAAACCGTACTTCCAGCCCTGCAAGTCCGACAGGATCGGCAGGTTTTTGGTTTCCAGGTCATAGGTGCCAGGCCCGAACGCATCCGCCACGCCCTTGTTGGTTTCGGAGGCGGCCTGGGCCACCTGACCTTCGTTCACAAAGACGGCCATCTGACCGGGACGCACCACGAGCTTGGCCCCGTTCTTGATTTCGTTGCCGTCGCGCTCGAACCGGTAGGCCAAGGTGTCGTTGCTGTCGTCCAGCCACTGGACGATGTCAATGAACTGACCAAGGAGCTTGCCAATCAAATCCATAATTTCCTCCTGGAAACCCCTGGGCACAACAGGCAACCCATGCACCGTCTGGGCACGTTACCTGATGTCAAGACTGACTGCCTGCGAACCAACACGATCTTAACCAAACCTGAAGCGCATGGATGCCGGAATCCTTCACCATTTTGCAGCAACGTGCCAACACGACCAAAAAGCCCCCACCCCCACCTTCCAAAAA
>JANOWZ010000636.1:0-2474 GCA_031418155.1 Deinococcales bacterium | reverse complement strand
CCAATGAACGAGTACCGCGCCCAGCGTTCGCCACCTTCAACACTCTCGAGCAGGTAATTCTGCGGGCTGCCCTGCGTGACCTTGAGGTACGCGCTGACGGGTGTCTCGAGGTCCGCCATGATCTCGCGGTGAATTGGGATGCGCAGTCCGGGCTCAAGTTGGTTGAATTCTTCGCGGCTGATGTTCATGGTGGCTCCTTCAAAATCAAAAAAATCGCCTTGGGGTTTCCCAGGCGCTCATTGGTACAGCATGACGGCGACCCAGGTTATGCGGGTTGCCACCACCAGTTGTTGAGGATCGCGTTCATTGCCAGGATGTTAACGTTCATGCGGCTTCTTGTCCAGCCTCGAGCCGAAAGCGAAAGTCCAAAGTGGAAAGTTCAAAGTGAAAAAAAACTTTCCAGTTCAACACCTCGAATCTCGAGACTGGTTTGGGTTTTCACTTTTCACCTGACACTTTTCAGTTTCCACTCTTTCTGCCAATCCAAAGACAGGCGCGTTTCTGCCTCGAGTGCGTTAATCTGTTGGGGTTCTCGGAGGTTTTATGCGAATGTACTCCGTTTTGTTTGCGCTGGTGGTCATTCTGGTGGCGATTTTAATGATTGCCAACGCCCCGACCTTGTTGAAAACCACAACTTTCGCCATTCCGCTGGCGGGCAGTTTTGTCGCACCGGTTCGTTTGATCGGCCTGCTGTCACTGGTTGCGCTGGCGGGTGTGTACAGCTTGATCTGGAATCTGTCTGCAACCCGTTTCCAGGCCCGGTCCGTCAAGGATTTGCGCAAGCTCGAGGATTTGCGGTCGTCCTTGGACAAGCAGGAGGCGGGTCGTTTCGCCAGCTTGAAAACCGATCTCGAGCGGCAGTTTGGCACGGTTCTGGAGCGTTTGGAACGCCTCGAGCGCACGCCAGCCAGCAATTCTGGACAAGGTTCGAGTCTGGGTGGTCTGGCCAAAGCGCTCCCATTTTTGGGCGGAGGCAACTCGAGCAGCAACACCGATGGTGACAAAGCCCTCGTCAGTTTGAACGCCCGTGTGGACCGGGTGCGTGACGAACTCGCCGCCGACATTGGCCAACTCGAGGACAATATCTTGCGGGCTTTGGAGCGGTTTGACCCGGATGCGAAGATCATTCAGGCAGATCGACCCTCACAAAAGCGCCTTCCGTAAGCCCAAAATGGCTGGAATCTCGGGTTTTTGGACTCGGTTGGAATCGCTTAAACGTGTACCTGAGGCGAATAAGGGCTCTCCACCACCTCGGGTCGAATGTTAAAGGTTGATGTGCAATTGAAAATTCCAGAAATGTGCTACACTGGCTCGATTTCGATTCAGCGACTTCACACGTTCCCGGCATCGTCCGGTGTTTGAAGCACTGAGAGTGAAAGCGAAATCGTTAGAGGAGTAGAAATGCCAGAAGGTACCGTCAAGTGGTTCAACAGTGAAAAAGGCTTCGGATTCATCGCGCACGAAGGAAACCCAGATGTTTTCGTGCACTTCAGCGCCATCAAGGGCGCGGGTTACCGCAACCTCGAAGAGGGACAGCGCGTGACCTTTGAAATCGAGCCGGGCAAGAATGGCAAAGGCCCACAGGCCGCCAACGTTCAAGCCGCCTAAATTCGATCTCGAGACCAATCGCCCCCAGCAATGGGGGCGGTTTTATTTTGGCTGTCAACAGGAGAGCAGTAGGCTTGAGAGGCAAATGATTCTCGAGCCTTCCCGTAGACTCGAGCCATGACGGAATCACCAATCATCAATCCGATCAATCTCGGCTATTCTTTTTGCCCGAACGACACGTTCATCTTTTACGCCCTGACGCACGGGCGTGTCGCGGGCGAAAGCGTGATCGAACAACTCGAGGATGTCGAAACCCTGAACCAATGGGCGCTTTCTGGCAAGCTCGAGATGACCAAAATCTCGTATCACGCCTACGCTCACGTGCGAGAACAGTACGTGGCGTTGCGTTCCGGCGGGGCGCTCGGGCGGGGCGTCGGGCCGTTGATTGTGGCTCGAGAACCGCTGGAAAGTCTGGTCGGGAAGACCGTGGCGATTCCCGGCGCGATGACCACCGCGAACCTGATGCTGACGCTCTCACAACCCGAGGGCGTCAAGACTCGAGTCATGCGTTACGACCTGATCATGCCCGCGATTGAACGCGGCGAGGTTGATGCGGGATTGATCATTCACGAATCGCGTTTCACGTATGCTCAGCACGGCTTGGTCAAACTCCTCGACCTGGGGCAATGGTGGGAAGGGGAGACCGGTGTGCCGCTGCCGCTCGGGGCGATCTTGGCGCGGCGCGACCTCGGCACTGAAAAATTGCGCGAACTCGATCACGCCGTGCGATCCAGCCTCGAGTACGCCTACGCGCACCCGTCCGAACCCAAAGCCTACATTCGCCAGCACGCCCTCGAGATGGAGGACGCCGTGATGCAGGCGCACATCGATTTGTACGTCAACGAATTCAGCCTCGATGTTGGGCA
>JANOWZ010000635.1:0-1590 GCA_031418155.1 Deinococcales bacterium | reverse complement strand
ATGTGCTGAAAATCTACGGCAAGGGTTTGAACGATGAGGTCGTGCTCGAGTCATACAACCCGGCGGGCGCGAGGTTCCCGACAAGTCAGTACGAACTGATTTTGCAAGGTGTGTACATCGGGCATTGGATGGAAGGACGGCTGGGCTGATGGCCAGAAGAACACGCGGTGAGGGATCGGTGACGTTTAAGAAAAAACTCAAACTCTGGGCGGCGAAAGTTCCAATAGACGAATTCGATGCCAAAGGCAAACGAAAATTCGTTTACGCCTATGGCAAGACTGCCGAGGAAGCTTCCCGCAAACGCGCTGAGTTGCAGCAAAAAGTGACGGACAACATCCTGACTGAGCCCCACCGAATGACGGTTGCGGACCTGATGGCGGCGTACCTCGAGCACAAACAGGCACGGGTGAAACCCCGCACTCATGAACTGTACGAGATTGATGCCAAACGCTTCATCAATCCGAAACTTGGTGGCGTGCTGATCAGCAAACTGATACCGTTGCAGATTGAACGGATGCAGTCTGAGATTCACCGCAAGACAGGTGCTCGGGCCGCCAAGAGTGCCCGAGATACCCTGTCTCGAGCCTTGCGGCAGGGCGTGCGTTGGCGCTTGCTGACCTACAACCCGGCAGATGGTGTTGATCCGATCAAACCTCAGTCGGCCACAATGGAAGTCTGGGAACCGGAAGAGGTCCGGCACTTTCTCGAGGTTGCACGAACATCACCACTGTTCGCTCTGTTCTACCTGGCATTGACGACCGGTATGCGCCGCGGCGAGTTGCTGGCCTTGCGTTGGAAAGATGTGCTTCTGACCGGGCCAAATCCGTCCATCATGGTGCGCAACACCGTCAGCCTGGTGCGCAGCAAGGTCACGCTGGGCGATCCAAAGACGGGCAAAGGGGTTCGCAGGTTGGCGTTGTTTGGGGATCAAGTGGATGTGATTCAAGCCCATCAAGCCGCACTTGAACTTGAACGCTCGGGGCTCGGCGATGCCTGGCAGGATCACGACCTGGTGTTTCCCAGCGAGGTCGGTACGGTGATCTCTCCGGGGAATCTTGCGCAACGGCATTGGTATCCATTGCGAAAAGAAAGTCAGTGCAAACTGATCCGGTTCCATGACCTGCGCCACACGTATGCAAGTCTGGCCATCCGGGCCGGGATGGACATTCGGCTGTTGGCCGACCGGTTGGGACACCGTGACCCGTCATTTACCTTGCGGGTGTATGCGCACGTGTTTGAACAGTACCGGCAGAGTGGCGCAATGCCGCTCGAGAAGCTGCTGGCCGAACCGGTACAACGGGTCTAAAGACTCGAGCGGGAGTTGGTGGGCGGATGGTTCACCTGTCTGGGTCGAAAGTTTGAAGGGGTAAATGGAGGGGTAAATCACCTCGAACGGCCCAAAAGCGGAAATTTGAGAAATGCAAAACCCCGTCCAAGACGGGGTTTTCTTGTGGTGGCGATAGGCGGACTTGAACCGCCGACATCACGATTATGAGTCGTGCGCTCTAACCAGCTGAGCTACATCGCCGTACCGATCTGGACTCGAGGTTGCAGTGGTGCCGAGAGCGGGACTTGAACCCGCACGGGTGT
>JANOWZ010000634.1:0-5100 GCA_031418155.1 Deinococcales bacterium | reverse complement strand
AGCAGGCAGATCAGGATTTTTCGTTCTCGTTTGGTAAGATCGCTTGGGTAGGTTTTCAGCGCGAACAGCCCGCCAGGTGCTGTCTTGTGAGCAAGAATCGTGGTAGACGGAGCCTACCCGCTCTTCCTTGGACTTTCTTGGTTTTTTTGCCATCTTAGCGGGTTTTTCGGGATTCAGAATCATTGTCCAGCACGAATTCAAACATGCTCTAGGGGGTTTTGCAGCGTTCAGATTCATCGTCCAGCACGAATTTAAACAGGCTCTATGATTCCACAGCTCTTCAGATCGGCTCGAGACACTGTTTTTCATACGTTGACCTCGAACCATTTGGCGAGCACATCACCCGTCAACCCGAAGACTTCCTCGAGCCCATCTTCGACATCAATGTGCTCGCCCACTTTTTTAAATCCGAGTTTCGCCGCCAATCCCTGCGAGGCCGCGTTTCCTGGCGAGACCGAAAGCACAAACCGTTTGATGCCCTGCTCGAGTACCGCCCAACGCATCAGACCGACGCTCGCCTCGAATGCGAAACCTTGCCGCTGATACGCCTCGTCTATCGTGTAACCAAATTCGATCCCGTCCGGCACGAACTCGAGCAGGTACGGTTGGTTGGGTTTGCCGTGAAAGCCGATGTGCCCAATCACGCGCTGTTCGCCTTCGAGCACCACGGCCCGAGGTCCCCAAATCACGTACTCTGGGTCTTCACGCAATTGCTTGACGCGCAGGGCCAGAAAACCCATTTCCTCAAACCATTCTGGGCTGAGGTTCGCGCCGAGCAACCGTTCCGCCTCGAGCACCCGTTTCTCGAGGCAGGCTTGCATGAACCTCTCGGACATCAGGCGCAGGGTCAAACGCTTGGTTGAAATCATTGGCTTGAGCTTAGCAGGTGCAATCAAAACCCGTGCTTCAAGGTCCAACAACGTGTTGTCAGCAATCAAATCGATACCGCGAGTTTGCTCGAAATGGTTGTTCTCAATCACAACCTTTTGGGGTACACCGCCATGAAGAAGTGGCCTCGAGCACGTCCCGGCAAACCCGGATCGAGACCTCGGGTACTTCAGCAACATCTCGGTTCCTTGACCTCTTCCCCTCAACCCGCTACAATCCGTTCATGATCTGCTCTGCCCTATTTCAACTCCGGGTGAACCGCGCTTAGCCATCTCGAGCGTGCGTTTCGCCCCGGTCCGTTGCCGGGGCTTTTTCTTTGCTCTATCTCGAGTCAAAACTCAGAAACCGAGATTTTGACATGAAAAGCACTCACCAGCCCAATCTCGAGGAGAACCACCATGACCGAAACCAGAACCCGCAATGACCGGTACAACCCCTTCGAGGTCGAACCCCGCTGGCGCAACCACTGGCGCGAAACGAACCTTTACACGACCGATTTGGACGACTCGAGCAAACCCAAATATTACGCCTTCACGATGTTTCCGTACCCGAGCGGCAACTTGCACATTGGGCATTGGTACTCGGCGGCGATTCCCGACACTCGAGCGCGATTCATGCGCATGAATGGCTACAACGTCTTCTTCCCGATGGGCTTCGATGCATTTGGGTTGCCCGCCGAGAACGCCGCGATCAAGAACAAAACCGACCCGGCCAAATGGACGTACTCGAACATTGAGCACATGACCAAGCAGTTTGAGTTGATGGGCACGATGATCGATTGGACTTCGATGTTGCGCACCTGCGACGCCGAGTATTACAGGTGGAACCAATGGTTTTTCGTGCAGTTTTACAAGAATGGTTTGGCGTACAAGAAAGAATCTTACGTCAATTGGGACCCGGTGGATCAGACGGTTTTGGCGAACGAACAGGTGATTGACGGGCGGGCGGACCGTTCCGGCGCGTTGGTCGAACGCCGCTTGCTCTCGCAATGGCATTTGCAGATCACGAAGTACGCCGAAGAACTCTTGAATTTTGACGGCATCGATTGGCCCGAGCGCGTGCGGGTGATGCAGACGAATTGGATCGGTAAATCTCGAGGTGCAGAGATCGATTTCGTGACCGAGGCTGGCCCGATCACGGTCTTCACGACACGGCCCGACACGGTGTACGGCGCGACCTTCATGGTGCTGGCACCGGAGCACAGTCTCGTCTCAAGCTTGACGACGGCGGATCAACTCGAGACGGTGGAGGCATACAAGGAGGTCGCCTCGAAAACCTCCGAGATTGATCGCACGGCGGAAGGCAAGGAGAAGACGGGTGTCTTCACGGGCGCTTACGCGAAAAATCCTGTGACCGGCGAGAACATTCCGATCTGGATTGCCGATTACGTGATGATCACCTACGGTTCTGGCGCGATCATGGGTGTGCCCTCCGGCGATCAACGCGATTTTGAGTTTGCCCGGAAGTTCAACCTCGAGATTCGTGTGGTCGTGCAACCCGAGGGCGTGACGCTCGATCCGGCGACGATGACCGAGGCGTACTCGGGCGACGGCGTGATGGTCAATTCTGGCAAGTTTGACGGCATGAAATCTGGAAAATACTTGATCGATCCGATCATCGACGAACTCGACAAGATGGGTGTCGCCAAAGCCAAAACGACCTTTCGTTTGCGCGATTGGTTAATCTCGAGGCAGCGTTATTGGGGCACGCCGATCCCGATCATTTATTGCGAGACTTGCGGCGAGCAGCCCGTCCCTGAGGATCAATTGCCGGTCTTGTTGCCGGAAAACATCGAGTTTGCACCATCCGGTCAGAGTCCGTTGAAGGTGCTCGAGGATTGGCGCAAATGCACCTGCCCGAAATGTGGTGGGGCCGCAGAGCGCGACACGGACACGATGGATACGTTCGTGGACTCGAGTTGGTACTTCTTCCGCTATCTCGATCCGCGCAACAACGACAGCGCGATCAACTCGAGCCGGGTCAAGAACTGGTTGCCCGCAGACATTTACTCGGGCGGGATCGAACACGCGATTTTGCATTTGTTGTACGCCCGTTTTTGGACCAAAGCGATGCGCGATTTGGGCATGATCGACTTCGGTGAACCGTTCTCGCAATTGCGCAACCAAGGCATCATCTTGGGTGAGGATGGCGAGAAAATGTCGAAGTCTCGAGGAAATGTCGTGGACCCGGACAACCTCGTGGCGGATTACGGCGCGGACGTCGTGCGGATGTACTTGCAGTTCATTGGGCCGTGGGATCAGGGTGGACCGTGGGCTCCGAATGGTGTGAATGGCCTCTCAAACTGGTTGGGTCGCGTCTGGACGATTTTCCTCGAGCAGCCGGAGAACGCGAGCGAAACGTTTTCGATTGCTGATCTCGAGTTTGCGATTCACAGCGCCTTGAAAAAAGTCACCGAAGACACCGAGAATTTCAAGTTCAACACGAGCATCGCGGCGATGATGGAACTCACCAACACGCTCGCCAAGGCCCGACGCTCGAGCGTCTATGGCACTCCTGAATGGAATGAAACGTTGCGTATCTTAAACTTGATGCTCGCGCCCTACGCGCCACACATGGCCGAAGAACTCTGGGCACGAACCGGTCATACCAGCAGCGTTCACCTCGAGACGTGGCCGAAGTTTGATGCGAGCAAAATCGTGCGCGATACGTTTGAATTGGTCGTGCAGGTTTCCGGCAAGGTGCGCGGCAAGATCGAAGCGCCGGTTGGTGCGAGTCAAGCCGATTTGATTGCCTTGGCTCGAGGAATTCCAAACGTTGCGGCGTTCGTAAATGGCAATGAAGTCGTCAAGGAGATTTACGTTCCGGGTAAATTGTTGAACATCGTCGTCAAAGGTTGATCTCGAGATCGTCTTGTCAACAATGCAGAAGATGCGCCTCGAGAATTCCGGGGCGCATCAAGTTTTTCTTTTTGGCTTTTTGCTCGAGAATTTTTGATGCAATCTCGAGCAAGAGATTTTCATGGCATCAGCAATTATTGGTCTTTCGCAAATCCCGTTTCAAATCCGGCGAACGGTGGAGTGAACGCGCAGATCAACCGGGTTTTCTCCGTGGCGAGAAAGCGAAATCTTTCGTGTTGTGTTGCCGCCCAGAGCGTGCCAGGGCAAATCTCGTGAACGCTGCTATCACTCAAATCGGTCAGGATCGCGTGCCCCTCGAGACGGTAGGCAACTTCGATGTGATTCTCATACCCGTAGGTCTCCTCATATTCCAGGCTCGAGCGTGATGTCGGTCAAGGTCACACCCGCACCGTCGGTCTCGAGCAGGAAGCGCAAGGTTTCGTAGGCGTGGGTTTTGACGTGACGATCCGTGCCGAGCAAATCTTGTTTGCGTTTGATCAGCATCAGAGTTCGTCTTTGTACTTGGCGAACAATTCCTCGAGTGCTTCACGCAGCAGGCTGGCCTCGGTACGTCCGGTGGTGTTGGAGAGTTTTGCGAGCCGCTCGAGTTGTGCTTTCGTGTAGTAATTGCTTTTCAGGGTCATCTTGTCTTCGACGTAAATCGCCACGCGGTTGCGGCCCTCGCGTTTGGCACGGTAGAGGGCTTCGCTGGCGGCCCGCATCAGTTCTGGGATGCTTTCGGCGTGCGGTGGTCGGCTGGCAATGCCGATGCAGATTTCGACATGTTGTGAAACTTCCGGGCTGGGCGGGCGCGTGGTGAAATGGGCGCGAATTTCCTCGAGCAAAATCAGAGCGCTTTCAGAACTGGTGTTGGGCAGTGCCACGGCGTATTCGTCGCCGCCGATGCGTCCGACGATGGCGTGGGCGGGCAGGCTGCCGCAGAGGGTTCGTTCGAGGCTGCGCAGTACGGTGTCTCCGGCTGGGTGTCCGAGCGTGTCGTTGATTTCTTTGAAGTGATCCAGGTCGAGCAGGCACATGGCGATGGGCGTGCCTTCGCTGATTGGCTCGAGGGCGTGGTCGAATTCGGTGCGGGTGTGGAGTTTGAGTTTGTGCGGCATCGGGGCTCCCTGTGGATTGAACTCGAGTTGCGTATGTCCTGAAACATATATACTACTAAAATATATATGTCAACGCATATTGATCTGTATGTTCTCGAGTCAACACGTCAGGCCAGCACAAAAAAGCCCGAGCAGATGACGGCTCGAGCCTCAAAGACAGTGCAAAATGAGTTGGGCAATTTAAATCAAGCCGAAGCGCCCACCTGAGCCTGCTGCTTCATCGGCTTGCGTTCACG
>JANOWZ010000633.1:0-5741 GCA_031418155.1 Deinococcales bacterium | reverse complement strand
TGCAATTCCTCGAGCGTGTGTGCTGCGACGAAGCCATGACCGTTGGTGGTGCGGTTCACCGTCAGGTCGTGCATCAAGACGATCTGATCGTCGCTGGTCAGCATCACGTCAATCTCGGCAGATGTTCCGCCATGCTCGAGGGTGGCCTGAAGTGCGGCAATCGTGTTTTCCGGCGAGCCGATGCTGTGACCGCGATGGCCGCAGGCGTGAACGAAACCATTTTGTGCGACTGAAAGTTTGAACATAATCGACCTTTCTCGAGCTTAAAGCTTGCCCATCCCGGCCGCCATGACATCCTCTTTCGAGAGGCGGTCAGCCAGGAAAAAAATGATCAACGTCGGCACCATCAACGCGAAGGTCACGACGGCGGCGCTGGGAAAAATAATCAATTGCCCGCCAAGAAACGACCAGAGTTTTGTGGTCAAAGTCTGCACGAATGGCGATCCGACAATGAAGGTCTTGTCGAACTCCTCGAAGCTCGAGATGAAGGTCAATAGACCACCGGCCAGAAATCCTGGACGGGCGAGCGGCACGATCACGTGCCAACCGAGTTGCCACGGTCCAGCCCCAAGGGTGCGAGCGGCCCGCAGCACATCCTCTGGGATGCCCTCGAGCGTGGCGGTCAAGATGCGAATCATCAATGGCAGCGTGCCGACAGTTTGCACCAGCACCACGCCGAGCACGCTGTAGGCCAACCCGAAACGCAAGAACAGCGTACCGAGTCCGATGGCGATGATGATGCCCGGAACGATCAATGGCGCGAGGATGAAAATTTCGATCAGGCGTTTGGCACGAAAGGGGATTCGGGCCAGCGCATACGCGGTCGGCAGCGCCAGCAGGGACGAGAGCGCGGTCACGAGCACACCGATCAGCAAGCTGAGCAAGAACGCCTCGAGAATGCTTGGGTCTTGCAGCGTGGCCTGCCAGTAATGCGTGGACAGCGATGGCGGCACGAGGTCCGGTGCGAACCAACCGGTTTTCGGATCGACCAGCGACCACATTGCCGCGACCAGCAACGGCAAGCCGAGCGTCAGGCCGAGGGCGGTGAACAGACCGATGCTCAACCAAGAGGGGCCACGCCCCAAGCGGTGACTCGAGCGACTGACAGGTGATGAGCTTCGCATCAGGCTCCTTTGCTCGAGGCGTTCTCGCCATCTCGCGTCAAACGGTAATAGGCCAGCAGCACCAGGCTTGAGGTCAGGCTGAGGACCGTTCCCATCGCGGCGACGAGGCCCCATTGGTTTCGCTCAAAGGCGTTCTCGTACATGTGGACCGAAATCGGTGACGGATAAACCGGGCCGATCAAATTGGGAATCGCATACGCCCCGGTCGCCCCGATAAACACCAGCAGCGAGGCGGCGGTGATTCCGGGCAGCGCGAGCGGCACCTGGACGCGCAAGAAGGTTTGCCAAAAATTTGCGCCCAAGGTGCGCGAGGCGGCCAGCACATCTCGAGGAACAGCCGCCATTGAACCGCCGATCACCAGCATCATGAACGGCACGCTCTTCCAGGCCATGCCGATCAGCACACCGAGCGCCCATCGGTCGCGCACGAGTTGCGGAAAGCCGAGGCCGACGCGCTCGAAGGCTCGAGGCAGCAGGCCGCCACGGTCGGCGAGGGTCAGCACCAGAAAGGCCGCGACCACTCCAGGCACGATCAGCGGCACCTTGTAGAGCGCGTTGAACAGGCGTTGACCGGGAAAGCTGCGTTGTAACAGCGCCGTGACCGGCAACGCGATCAGCAGACTCAGCAGCGTTGAGGCGAGCGCCAAGTAGAGCGTGAAACCGAGGCCATCAAGGTAAATTCGATCCGTCAGCATCGTGCGGTAATGCTCGAGGGTGAATTTGATTTCGCCCGCGCCGATGTCGTCCAATCCGAACCCGCCAAGTACGGCCAGCAACAATGGTGAACCGAAAAACAGCAACAAGAATCCGACTCCCGGCGCGAGCAACAACCAGAGGTTGAGCGAACGTTTCCACTCGAGGTTCACGCCATCACCCCAGTTTGCAAGGTTGGATTCTGCAATCCCGAATCTGGCACTGTCGGGTCTGGCAATGTCGGGTCTTGCTCGAGAACGCTGTGCAATGGATTAGGCCAATGCAGTTTCACGCAATCACCAGGATGCAGCAGGCTCGAGCCGCCACCGGGAACTTGCACGCGCAAAGCATGACCACCGTGTTCACCACCGAGACGCACCTGGTACTCGATCCAGGCCCCCAGGAACAACACGGTTTCAATCACAGCCTGACCGTCCAGATCAATCTCGAGACCGATGTCTTCCGGTCGAATCGAAAGCATGACCTCACCTCGAGTCTGATCACCTCGAGCCTGATCGCCCGAAGCTTGATTCCACGGCAGGCGTTCGCCCCACGGCAGGGTCAGCACACCATGTTCGGCCTGCGCCCGCACCAGATTCGTGTGGCCCAAAAACTCGGCGGTGAATCGGTACTTCGGGCTGCGGTACAACTCGAGCGGCGATCCGATCTCGATCACGCGCCCCGCATTCATGACCGCGATTCGATCCGAGAGCGCCAACGCCTCGGCCTGATCGTGCGTAACGTAAACGCTGCTGGTGCGCAAGCGCCGTTGCAGGCCACGAAGCTCGTCGCGCAATTGTTCGCGCAATCGCGCATCCAAGTTCGAGAGCGGTTCATCGAGAAGCAAAAGGGCCGGTTCGATCACCAAGGCCCGAGCCAGTGCGACCCGTTGTTGTTGACCGCCGGAGAGTTGACGCGGATACCGCTCGAGCATCGACGACAGGCCGACCAACTCGAGGGCCTCGCCAACGCGACGTTTGATTTCGGCCTCTTTGACGCGACGCATTAGCAACCCGAAGGCGACGTTCTCGCGCACCCGCAAGTGTGGAAACAGCGCATACGATTGAAAAACCATGCCGATGTTGCGGCGTTCGCTCGGCAAGGTGTCCACGCGCCGACCGGCGATGTAAATCTCACCGGCATCCGGCTCGAGTGAACCGGCAATCAATCCCAACAGCGTGCTCTTGCCACAACCGGACGGGCCAAGCAAGGTCAGGAATTCCCCCTGCTCGACCCGCAGACTTACCCCCTCGAGCGCTGTGACCGGGCCGTACTTTTTCAGGGCTCCGGTCACTTCGAGCGCGTCGGTCATGTCATCTCACTTGCCTTGCAGGATGTCGGTGGTGAACCGTTTTTGCGCGGCACTCGAGAGATCGCCATTGATGCGGGCGCGGCTGAGCGTTGGGTATTGATCGGCTGGCAGAAGACGCGCCGCGTTCTCGGGCTTCAAGACTTTCGAGAGGTCCAACTTCGTGCGGGCCGAACGCGAACCGTTCAACTCGAGTTTCAAGCCTTGGATTTCGTCCGAGAGCAGGAAGTCGGTGAACAGCAGCGCGGCGGCAAGTTTCTGCGTGCCAGCCGGAATCATCACGCCGTCACCGTCGCCGACCTGACCGCTTTTCAACAACCGGAATTTGACGCTGGCGGGCAGCAAACCGCGACCGATGTAATCGTAGGATTGGTCCTCCCAGATCGTGCCGACATAGGCCGCACCGTTGGCGATCAGGTTCAAGGTGTCGGTGTTGCCGTTGGTGATCTCGACACTCGGGGCCAACTCTTTAAAGAACGCCATCACCGGCGCGAGGCAATCGGCGGCCCACTTCTCGGCCTGCGGTGGATCAACACGCTTGTCGTACAAGGGCTTGCGGCAGGTTTCGTCTTTCACAAAATTCAGGATCGCGCTCTCGAGGAAACCGCTGCCGGAACCGCCCTTGCTCGGGTTGGTCATCGCAAAACGCTTCGGGTTCTTCTTGGCGTAGGCCAGCAATTCCTCAAAGGTGGTCGGTTCCGAACCAGTCGTCACGAAACGGGTGTTGTAGCCAATCGCGGTTTGGTTGCGGTGGAACGGCACGACCACACCGCCGTGCGCGAAGCCTCGAGAGACGGTCGCGGCACCCTGGCTCAAATCAGGGGCGCTCGGCAGGAGGGTGTTCAACGGCAGGTTGGCGACGATGCCCGCCTCGACCGCCGTCTCGACCGAACCGTTGGGCATGAAGAAAACATCGACCGGCGAGGGCTGGTTGGCCTTCTTCGCGGCAATCAATTGCTGAATCGCGTTGTTGCCATCGACCGGCAGGTACTTGACGCTGATGCCGTACTTCTTCTCGAAACGCACGATCACGTTGTCTTTGAACAGAGGTCCAAACGATTCGGTGAAATCGTAAAACGTTAACGAGCCGAGCTTCTTGGCGGCAGGCAAAACGCGATCCATGAAGTTCTGTGACGTTAAGGATTTCAACTCGAGATCACCGGGGGTGACGTTGAACTGCGCGTTGTTGACAGGTTCGATGGCGAGGGCCGAGGTGATGATTGCCGATGCGACGAGTGTCCCCAGACCAACTGAAGTCAATACCATTTTCTTCATGTGTCCTCCAAAAAAACTGAATTGCGTGCTCGAGATTTTCGTGTTTCATCTGTTCCGGTTGAGGCTAACGTGCGATTGTCAACGACCCGTGATTGACAAATTGTTGACTTGCGGGTCCGCACCCATCGGCCAGCGATCTGTTATTTCAGGCCAGATTTCATGAACGACTCGATGATCTGTTTTTGCAGCACCACATACAAAAGCAGGATCGGTAAACTCGAGAGCGTCGCGGCGGCCATCAACGGTCCCCACTGATCGCCCTCTTGGGTCAAGAACATTTGCAAACCAATCTGCACCACCGCGTTCTCTGGGTTGCGTGTCACCAAGAGCGGCCAGAGGTATTCGTTCCAGGCCGAGATGAACAGCAAAATGGCGAGCGAGGCGAGGCTGGCCCGCAGATTCGGCACGATCACGCGCCAGAGGATGCCCCAATCGTTCGCGCCATCGATTCGGGCGGCATCGACCAACTCTTGCGGGAACGCCTTGATGCTCTGAAACAACAGCATCACCGCGAAGGCCGAGGCGACCTGCGGCACGATGATCGCGGTCAGCGAATCCAACCAACCGAGGCTCGAGACGAGCACGTAATTGGGAATCATCGTCACCTGAAACGGCACCAGCCAAGTCAGCGCGAACAAGCCGAGGATCAGTTTGTCACCCGGAAAAGTCCAACGCGCAAAGGCATACGCCGCCAAGATTGCGGTGAAGAGTTGAAAGACCGTGACCAGCACCGACATGAAAAAAGTGTTGCCGAGCATTCGCGCAATCGGAATCGTTCGCCAAACGGTTGCGTAATGCTCGAGGGTGGCGTTCAATGGCAGCAGCGAGTTCGAGTAGATGTCATTCGTTGGGCGCAAGCTGGTGACGATCATCCAGTAGACCGGAAAGACTGAGACGATGCAGAGCACGATCAGCAGTACGTGACCGAAAAATTGACCTGGACCAGCGGCACGACCCGAGGTGGTGCTCGAGCCGGTCAGGTCGGTGTTCAATGATTGGCTTGGCAGCATCGGTGTCCTTCCTGGAAGTCTCGAGCCTGATTGAGAAGGTGGAAAGGTCAAAGTAAAAAGTTCAAAGTGAACGTCTTGGGCTTGCGATTTCAGTTCGGCTCGAGGTTGTTCTGACCCATGACTTTCGTGACCTTCATCGGTATCCTTGAGACTTCAACAACCCGTTCCATTCACGTGTCATAGACGGCATAACGGTTGGTCAGGCGCAAGCCGACAAAGGCCAGCAGTCCGAACCCAACGAACAACAGCATCGCGGCGGCAGAACTCCAACCGATGGCGAACGATCCGAAACCGTACTCGTACAGCAGATGGTAGATGTTGGTGGTTGCG
>JANOWZ010000632.1:0-2223 GCA_031418155.1 Deinococcales bacterium | reverse complement strand
GCATCGCGGGCCTCGAGAATCATTTTTGGGTGTACGGTGAAATCTTTGCGCAATACTGGCAGGTTGACGTTCGCCACAACTTCGCGCAGGTCCTCGAGCGATCCAAGAAAATCTCGAGGTTCGGTCAGGACGGACAACGCGCTTGCACCGCCGCTGGCGTAGGCTTGCGCAGTTTCGATGGCGTTTAGTGCGGGATTGATTTCGCCGCGTGGGCTCGAGCGTTTGAGTTCGGCGATCAGGTGCAATCCGGGTTTGGAGAGTGCGGCCTCGAAGCGTCCGCCGGAAAACTTACTCGAGCGTTCGGGAATGTCCAGGCTTGCATTCGTGTAATCCTCGAGTCGGGCACGACAAATTCGGCCCAACGTTCCTTCGAGGTTGGTCAGGTCAGGGATCAAGTTCATGAAACCAGTCTACGGTTTGGCGCGTTTGATCGTTTCGATTCTCGCACCAGATGTCAGCGTGCTTTCAAACAATTTCCAAGCCTCGAGTTTCGCCTCTTTGCTTTCGGGCAGGTTCGAGAAGCGGAAGTACGCAATGTCACCCGTTTCGAGTTGAATCGTTGGCGTTCCAAACACACCGAGTTTTCCAGCAGCCTCGAGATCAATGGCGAGTTCGGCGCGACGTGCAGCCTCATCGGACAGGGCTACTTTGAAGGCGGTCATGTCGAGCTTCGCAGTTTGTGCAGCCTCGAGTGCGGTTTCAGCGTTCAAGATTTTTGCATCCCGATGCCGAGCCCGGTACAACTCGAGTGCGAATTGCAAGTGAGCTTCGCGGCCTTGGAGCATTGCGGCGTGCGATGCGAAAAATGCTTCGAGACTGCCATCGACGTTTGAGTACGCGGGCAGGCCAGCGTTCGCGGTATCACCCAAGGCTTGATCGACCAACTTCCAAGCTGGGGCGTTGCGTGGCAAACCAACATTGGTCGCAAAGTTGCCTTGCACCAAACTGAAATGCCGGGAAGCGAACGGAATCTCGAGGGCGGCCAGCAATTCCAAACCACGCCATGCGAACGGGCAGAGAAAATCGTGATACACGGTAATCATGGTCTCGAGTTTATGCGGGATTGGCGGCAACACACGTAAGACGCGCTACCTCAAACTTCGAGCATTTGACTTACACGCCGGGTTCGAGCGCGAATTCAGATCGTGATTCAATTGGATTTTGACGCAAGGCCGTCTGCCAAATCACGGTGTTTCGTCCGGCGGCTTTCGCTTCGTACAATCCCAAATCTGCCGTGTGAATCAACTCGAGAATGCCGCATGATTCGTCTGGCAGCAGACTGATCGCGCCCATGCTGAGCGTCAAGCGTGCGGCGGTGCTCGAGGTTTTATGGGCAATGTTGAGGTTCGCCAGATTGCGTTGGATGCGTTCAATCACATGTTGGGCATCTTCAAGGTTCGTGTCGGGCAGGACGAGCGCGAATTCTTCGCCGCCGTATCGGGCCACCATGTCTTCGCTGCGCAGCAGGCTTTTGTGAATGGTTTGGGCCACGTCGCGCAGCGTGCGGTCTCCGGCGAGGTGGCCGTAATGGTCGTTGAAATTCTTGAAGTAATCAATGTCGCACAACACGAAGGTCAGTGGTTGTTGATGGCGTTGCCCGGATCGCAGTTGCCGCTCGAGGTGATCGTCCAGGGCGGCCCGGTTGGAGACTCCGGTCAGGCCATCTTGCAGTGTGGCCTGGCGCAGTTGCGCGTTCGCGGCCCGCAGCGCATCTTGGGTCAGGCGGCGTTCGGCGTTTTCGGCCCGAAGTTGATCGTTGCTGGTCTCGAGGGCTAGGGTGCGCTCAGAAATGCGAGTCTCGAGAATTCCGGTGTAATCCTGAAGGCGTTTGGCTTGTACAACGTTGTGAATACCGCTGCACAGGGTTTGGTGCAGGGCCTCGAAGTAAAATCCGATCTGATAGGAAGTTTCAACCATCATCCAGCCGTACTGTTGGTCGTTGACGAAAATCGGTTGCAAGTGCAGGTGTTCGTTCAGGTGGTCTTGCATGCTGGCGGGCATCAGGTTTCTGCTTGGGAATGGTGTGGCATCCAACCGCATGACTTGACCATGCCCGAAGGAGAGCACCAGATGGGCGGTGTCGCAAATGCTCGGGCCGAAAGTTTCAAACAGCGCAACATAGCAGCGGTTCAGGCCGAGTTCGGGTAAAAACCGGGCGATGTTGCGAATCAGGGCGGGGATGTTCGCGTCGGACATCAGGGCGATGTCAAAGCCGTAATTGTG